>JAJZZU010000310.1 GCA_021797365.1 Pseudomonadota bacterium
AAAGCACTTGAGGGGGGGGCGCGCTCTATCACCACGCCGCGCAATCGGCCGATCATGGGGATATCGCCCGGGTTCGCGACCGGAGACCCTGGCTCTCGTGCAGGTGGCAGAGGGCGCAGGCCAGGGCATCGGCGGCATCCGCCGAGGGCCGCGCCGACAGCCCCAACAAGGCGCGCATCATGTGCTGCACCTGACCCTTGTCGGCATGACCCACCCCCACCGTCGCCTTCTTGATCTGCAGGGCCGTGTACTCGTGGACATCGAGGCCGGCGCCGGCAAGGGCGACCAGCGCCGCCCCGCGCGCCTGACCAAGCTTCAGGGCGCTATCGGGATTGCGGGCAAAGAACACCCTCTCCACCGCGCATACATCCGGCCGATAGCGCTCGACCACCTCGGCGAGTCCGGAGAAGATCCGGTGCAGGCGTTCGGCCACGGTCCCGGATATCGAGACCACGACGCCGCAGGCCACATAGGCCGGCCGCCCCCCTTGATCGTCGACGATACCAAACCCCGTGCGCCGCGATCCGGGGTCCACACCCAAGACGCGCATCACGCGCCCCCCTTAAGCCGATTCCTCCATGAAGGCCGCATTGGTATAGACCGTCTGGACGTCATCAAGGTCCTCCAGCGCCTCCAGAAGCTTCATCACCCGCTCCGCATCCTCGCCGGCCAGCGCCACATCGGTCAGCGGCCGAATCACGGTTTCCGCCGAAGACGGCGTGAGGCCACGCTGCACGAGCCCTTCGCGGACGCTCATCACCTTGTCGGGCGCGGTCAGCACCTCGATCCCCTCGCCCGGCACCGCCGCAATATCGTCCGCGCCGGCGTCCAGCGCGGCCTCCAGCAAGGCCTCCTCGTCCCCATCCGGAAACATCAGCACGCCGCGCTTCTCGAACAGATAGGCGACCGACCCCTCCGTTCCCAGGTTCCCGCCGTGCTTGCTGAATGCATGCCGCACCTCGCCTGCGGTGCGATTGCGGTTGTCCGTGGTGCATGCCACCAGCACCGCGGCACCGGCCGGTCCGTAACCCTCGTACTGGATCTCCTCGTAATGGGCACCCTCCAGTTCGCCCGTGCCGCGCTTTATGGCCCGCTCGATATTGTCCTTGGGCATGTTTTGCCCCAACGCCCGATCGATCGCGAGCCGCAGCCGCGGGTTATGGGATACGTCGCCGCCGCCCACGCGTGCGGCAATCGTGATCTCGCGGATCAACTTCGTGAAGACCTTGCCGCGCTTGGCGTCCTGAACGCCCTTGCGAAACCGAATATTGGCCCATTTGCTATGCCCGGCCATACACTTATCCCCTTAATCCCCAAAGCGCCCGTATGCGAGATAGGTGCGGATGACGCGCGCGCTCAAACGACTCATGACGAGGCCCGCATGTGACAGCGGCAACGCTACCGCATCGCGTGCGCCCCGTAAACGGGTCTCGCATGCCCGAAGGACGCCATCGTGCGCCCCTCCCGCCAACAAACACCGCGCCAAACCGTATGGTTTGAGGCCGGTCACTACACCAAGCCGCGGTATCGCACCGAGCCGCAGGCCATGGACCAGGACCGGGGCCGCGATCCCGAACAATCCGCGCAAGGCGGGACAACGGTAGAGCCGCCGCGCCGCGCGGCTCCCCCGAAAGGGCGTGCCCAGAACCACGGCCCGCTCATAGGCCTGCGGATGATACCGACAAAAATCCGCGACGACGATGCCCCCGAGGCTGTAGCCGACGACATGATGGGCGCCGCTCGAGGCCATGAAACGCGCCAGCGCCTCACGCGCCGCCGGCAACGCCGTGGTGCGCGCGTCATACCGGTAGAGGATCGCCCGCAGACCCTGACGCCGCAGCCGCCAAGCCAGCAGCCAGAGCGCCGGCCGGCCAAACCACAAACCGGGCACCAGAACCACTTTTTCGTTACGAGGGCAGGAATCCCCGCTCACGACCCAGGACCTCCAGGGCCCAGCGGTTGCTCGCCGAGGTCACTCGCGCCACGGCCGCCGGCCACGCGAGCCATTCGTACTCCACATGCTCGACGGGCCGCAGCGCGACCGGCACCCGTTCCGGCAGCTCCAGCGAAAAGACGTGCTCGGTATTGTGTACGGTACCCGGACGATAGCGGTGCCGCCATTGCGGGAAGATCTCATAGCAGTGACTCACCCCCCAATCGCGCCAACCGGTCTCGGCCATAATGCCGGTCTCCTCAAAGAGCTCCCGGCAGGCCGTCACGAACCGGTCGTCCTCACACCACTCAAGACTGCCGGTCACAGACTGCCAGAACTCGACATGGTCGGCCCGGCGCAACAACAATACCTCGCCCGGGGTGGTAAAGATCACCACCAGGACCGATTCCGGTCGCTTGAAAGACGACGGCCCGCCGGCGGCCATATCAGGCCCGAGGGGCGGTACTCAAAAGCGCCAGGTCCGCGAGTTGCTGGGCGGAGACCGTCGACGGGGCCTCGGTCAGGGGGCAGGTCGCCTTCTGGGTCTTGGGAAAGGCAATGACATCGCGGATCGACTCGGCACCCGCCAGCAGCGCGCACAGACGATCGACCCCGAACGCGAGCCCGCCGTGAGGGGGCGCCCCGAAGCGCAAGGCGTCGAGCAGGAACCCGAATTTCTCGCGCGCCGTGGCGGCGTCGATCCCCAGCACCCCGAAGACCTGCTCCTGCAGCCGGGATTCGTGGATACGGATCGAGCCACCGCCCACCTCGGTGCCGTTAAGCACCAGATCATAGGCGCGTGCGCGTACCCGTCCCGGATCGGTCAGGAGATGGCTTAAGTCATCAGACCGCGGGGCGGTGAATGGATGATGCATGGCCTGAAAGCGCTTATGCTCCTCATCGTATTCGAGCAGGGGGAAATCCACCACCCATAGGAGTTGCCAGCCCCCCGCCACCAGTCCGCGATCGGACCCGACGCGCAGGCGCAAGGCGCCCATCGCCTCATTCACGACGCGCGCGCTATCAGCCCCGAAGAACAACAGGTCGCCCGCCTGCGCCTTCGTGCGCATCAGGATCTCGCGCACCACGGCACCGCCCAGGAATTTCAGGATCGGCGACTGCAGGCCGTTTTCCGCAAGCGGATCATTCACCTTGATGTAGGCAAGCCCCTTGGCGCCATATCCCGCCACGAATGCCGCATAGTCGTCCAACGCCTTGCGTGACAGATCCGCCCCGCCCGGTACGCGCATGGCCACGACCCGCGCCTTCGGATCCTGGGCGGCGGCGGCAAACACCTTGAATTCAACCTCGCGCACAAGATCCGATATTTCCACAAACTGAAGAGGGTTGCGAAGATCCGGCTTGTCGCTGCCAAAGCGGTGCTGCGCCTCGTCAAACGTGAGCCGCGGCAGGGGTGTCGGGATATCCACCCCGATCGTCTCGCGAAACACGGCCTTGACGAGTCCCTCCATGAGATCGAGGATGGCCTGCTCGTCGAGAAACGAGGTCTCGATATCAAGCTGCGTAAACTCCGGCTGGCGGTCGGCGCGCAGGTCCTCGTCGCGGAAACACCGTGTCACCTGATAGTAGCGCTCGAAGCCCGCCACCATCAGTATCTGTTTGAAGAGCTGCGGCGACTGCGGCAGTGCAAAAAAGTGCCCCGGGTGGGTACGGCTCGGCACGAGATAGTCGCGC
>JAJZZU010000311.1 GCA_021797365.1 Pseudomonadota bacterium
TATGAGATCGCCAATGTTGTGTCGGCGTATGGGAGGCAAGCGATGCGATTGGCCGAGGAGATGGCGGCCTTTGAAAATCAATTGGATGTGATTCGACTATCGACTAGGTGGCGCGTAACTTATCCTCTGCGCATCGTTCTATGATGGGTATACGGAAGATATATAGGGCTACGCGTAACGCAGTGCGGCAGGGGAGGGGGCTGCGCGGAGCCGCTCGTAAAGCCTTTCAAGTCTACCGTCGCGGAGGCTGGCTAGGGGTGAGAGAGGCAATTGGAATCCTGAGTTGGGCGCAGACGAGTATCATAGCCTCTGGTTCAACCTCCCATGAGCGGCGTGATTACGCAGAGTGGATAAGGCGCTACGACACAAGGACAGACGAGATACGTTCCGCGATGCGTGCTCACGCGAACAACTTCGTGCATAAGCCGCTGCTATCTATTGTTATGCCGGTCTACAATCCGAAACCGGAATGGTTGGCGGAGGCCATTGAGTCCGTACGCAGTCAGCTTTATCCTCATTGGGAGCTCTGCGTCGCGGATGATGCTTCCGCAGATCCTAGAATTCGCGTCATCCTGGAGGATTACGCGGCGCGAGATAACCGAATAAAGGTTATGTTCCGAGAACATAACGGTCACATTTCTGCAGCTTCCAATAGTGCACTAAGCCTTGCTGTGGGCGAGTGGGTAGTGCTTCTGGATCATGACGACGTCCTGAGCGAGGTCGCATTGTTCTGGACAGTCGATACCATCAACAAGCATCCGGAAGCGCGGCTGGTCTACTCGGATGAAGACAAAATCGATGCACGCGGTAGGCGGCATGATCCTTATTTTAAATGTGCATGGAATATAGACTTATTTTATTCACATAACATGTTCTGCCATTTGGGGGCATTTCGAAGGGATATCCTCCTAGAAGTCGGTGGCTTCAGAATAGGGTTTGAGGGGGCGCAGGATCATGATCTGGTGTTGCGCTGCATGGAGAGGATCTGCGACACAAACATACACCATATTCCACGGGTTCTGTACCACTGGAGGGCGCACAAGGCGAGTACTGCATACGGTTCGGAGGCGAAGCCGTATGCAAAAACGGCAGGCGAACGGGCTTTGAGCGAACACTTTCTGCGTCGAGGCATAGAGGCAACGGTAACTGCGGAGGTAAATGGTTACCGCGTGCGGTATGGACTTCCAGATCCATCGCCGAAAGTGAGCATCATCATACCGACGAGGGACAACGAAAAATTATTGCGGCGCTGCATTGAGAGCATCAAAGAGAAGACTAATTATCAGAATTATGAAATCATCATCGTGGATAATGGGTCTATTGAGGAAAAGGCAGCTGAGTATCTTGGAAGTATTGCGGATAGGGAAGGGGTGCATGTTATTTAGGGATTGCCGGCCATTCAACTATTCAGCCCTGAATAATCGCGCGGTCAAGGAGGCGAACGGGGACATACTATGCCTCTTGAACGACGATATAGAAGTTATTACGTCCGGCTGGCTTTTCGAGATGGTGAGTCTGGCCATTCAACCGGAGGTCGGGGCCGTCGGGGCGAAGCTTTTATATCCTGACAATACTCTCCAGCACGGTGGCGTTATTCTTGGTATCGGGTGTGTCGCAGGACATTTGCACAAAGGGTTCCCGCGAAACGATTATGGGTACGCCGGCCGGGCAGCCCTAACGCAAGGGATGTCAGCTGTAACCGGTGCCTGTCTCGTGGTCCGGAAGTCCATTTATGAGGCTGTGGGCGGGTTGAATGAGGAAGACTTGGCGATAGCATTCAACGACGTGGATTTCTGCCTGAGGGTCCGAGAGGCCGGATATCGGAATGTTTGGACGCCCTATGCTGAGCTGTACCATCATGAATCCGCTACCCACGGGCCCGATACTAGCCCGATAAAGCGGGCGCGCTTTGAAAAGGAAGTCCGGTACTTTTTGGATCGCTGGAGGGGTGCCCTTGAAAATGATCCGGCGTACAGCCCTAATCTGACATTAGTCTACGAAGATGTAAGCTATGCATGGCCGCCACGGGTTCCGGCGTACGACAGCGTCGGTAAACATGTTGTTGGATACGATCGCTCGACGGTTAACGCGGTGGATGATCAAGTAATAGGTGCAAGGAGATGATGGAGACGGCCTATAGCATCGATAAGAAGTCGTGCCAACGGGTATAGGATTTGTGAGCGGCCTAGCGGAAGACGTAAAACAACTCGTGAACCGGGAAGCGCCGGTCGGCATCTTGCTGTCGACGTTTAATGGGGAGCGGTACTTACAGGAGCAATTGGAAAGCATTGTCGACCAAAGCTACCGAAATTGGCAGGTACTTTGGCGAGATGACGGCTCGAGCGACAGGTCGCGGGAAATCATGGAGACGTTCATGGAGCGGGTTGGATGTGCCCGCTGCGTTGAGGTAGGCACTAGAGGCGCGCGCCTAGGGGCGGCCAAAAGTTTTTTCGCGTTACTGAAGGAGGCGGAAGAGTACCGCCTAGTGGCGTATGCGGATCAGGATGATGTCTGGCTTCCCGATAAACTGCAAAGAGCCATAGATCGCTTAATTGATCAAGACCCTAGAGTGCCATCTCTCTACTGTGGGCGGCAGGCTATCGTTGGCGAGCACCTTGAGGGGCGGGGATTATCACTGTTGCCGCGTTTCGGGCCCGGATTTCCATCTGCGCTTCTTCAAAACATTGTAACGGGCTGCACGGCTATGTTGAACCAGGAGGCCGTGCGACTGGTGAATAGCGTACCACCACCCGATAACACTGTGCATGATTGGTGGAGTTATATCGTCGTGGCGGCAGCGCGTGGCCACGTAGTGTTTGATCCAATCCCCGCAATTCTATATCGACAGCACAGGCATAACACCATAGGCGCGATGCCGCCACTCTTGCCGCGAGTGCTTAAGGCCATCCAGCGGGGCTCAACACCATTTCTCCGGCAACTAGAGCAACATGCCGCAGCGTTAAAAGACTCGGAAGCGGCGCTTCCGCAGTCGTCGCGGGTCGCTATAGCGCGTATTCTTGAGGCGCTGGCGGGCGGCCGCATGGCTCGCCTCGCCCTTATGAGGGACCCAGGGTTCCGCCGCCAGACGTGGCTTGAAAATGTCGGCATGCTAGCGTGGATGCTAAGTCGGTATAGCCCACTGGGGGGCTCTCGCGATACCTTGGGCGAAGTGCGGTGAGGGGCCCGACCCGGAAAATAAGGCCGGGCCTGGCCCAATGGCGTTTAGGGTAACTCTGATTTAGTCACTATGCACAAGCCGTTATAGTAGAATAGCGCCATCTACTGAAACGTAGTCCTGCGAAACGCCGGACAATTGATAGCTAACTGCCGCCATTCGCGTAATTGAGAACTTCAACATAATCCTTCATGCAGGGGAGATAACTACTCACCCCCTTCGTCAATAACGCTACGTGGCACTGGACAATATAGACGCCTGAGGCTCCCCTCCCCTGTGAGGGACTGAGGGTGAGTGCGATGGGGCGTTTTTTTGGATCCAAGGTGAAGTGGTCCCCCGTTGACGGACCTCTAATGGATGGATTAAACCAACCACTTGGAGGTCACTATGGAACGTCAGGTTCGTGCTCAATATACCGCCGATTACAAGGCGCAGGCAGTGTCATTGGC
>JAJZZU010000312.1 GCA_021797365.1 Pseudomonadota bacterium
CGGGATCGACCATGGGCACGCCATCGAAGGTCACCATGACCGTGCCGTCGTTGGCGTTGCCGGCGATGTTGCCCCACCCGGTCTTCATGCCGTTGATACTGATGCTAGACCGCGGGGCACCGCTCACGCCCTCGGTGGCGACATTGACGCCAGGGGCGACGGACAGCGCCTGCGCGGCGCCGCTGGCCGGTCCGGTCAGGCTCATCTGCTTCTTGCCGATGACCTTGATGGACTGGGTGGATTTGAAGATCTGTTTCTTGGTAGGGGTGCCCTCGAGGGTGTTCAGGGCCTCCGAGTTGGCGGATACATGGCCGACATTGACATAGGACGAACCCGAGGAGGCGGTGGCGGCATTGGCGCCGCCGACGGTGGCAGCGTGGGCCGCGCCGGTAGCGCACAGCAGGGAGGCCACGAGCAGCCGCAATGGCGGGCAAGCGGCGCGGGTCGCGCGTGATCGGGGGTGATGTGCCAACATGAAAGTTCCTCCTGAGGTTATAGGCAAGTGAGTGGGTCTATCCATGGCGCGCCATGGCCGCTGCCGGTGTCATCGGCTGCTGATAGGGTGTAGCGGTATCCGAGGCAATGGACGGTCTCGATACAATCCGGGGCGCCGGCATCGCGCAATAGCTTGCGCAGCCGCGAGACACACACGGCGAGCGCGGCGGGGGTCATCGGGCGGATACCGTTGATGCCCGAGCACAGCCGTTCGGTCGTGAGCAGCCGGCCGGGACTGCGGGTCAGTTCATGCAATACGCTGAAATGGCGCGGCGACAGGACGAGCGGCCTATCACCCACCCGCACCTGGGCGGTGCCGAAGCTTACGTGTCCGCCATGGAAGGTCTTGCGGAACTTGGCGTAGTAGGCATGGTTTTTCGAGGGATTGTTGAACCCGTAGCCATGCAGATAATTGCCGTCGGCGCGCGTCACGCCGCCTGCGACGACCCCCGACCAGCCATCCCCCATCTTGCCCGTTTGGACGTTGAAATATCCGCCATAGGTGCTGAAGCTGCCGGCAAACGTCCCCAGCGTGGCGCTCGCCCGACGCGCCGGTTGCAGCGGCGCGAAATTGATCGACCCGCCGATGTTGTTATACCAGCGGTTCATCGCGTAGCCCGGGCCATAGGTCACGGACATCGCCTGTATCAACGACAACTGCGGGATCTCCGAGGCCTGCCACACCGTATAGGCGGGATCGACCATGGGCACGCCATCGAAGGTCACCATGACCGTGCCGTCGTTGGCGTTGCCGGCGATGTTGCCCCACCCGGTCTTCATGCCGTTGATACTGATGCTAGACCGCGGGGCACCGCTCACACCCTCGGTCGCGACATTGACGCCAGGGGCAACGGACAGCGCCTGCGCGGCGCCACTGGCCGGTCCGGCCAGGCTCATCTGCTTCTTACCGATGACCTTGATGGACTGGGTGGATTTGAAGATCTGTTTCTTGGTAGGGGTGCCCTCGAGGGTGTTGAGGGCCTCCGAGTTGGCGGATACATGGCCGACATTGACATAGGACGAACCCGAGGAGGCGGTGGCGGCATTGGCACCGCCGACGGTAGCGGCATTGGCCGCGCCGGTAGCGCACAGCAGGGAGGCCACAAGCAGCCGCAATGGCGGACAAGCGGCGCGGGTCGCGCGTGATCGGGGGTGACGTGCCAACATAAAAGCTCCTCCTGAGGTTATAGGCAAGTGAGTGGGTCTATCCATGGCGCGCCAT
Source organism: Pseudomonadota bacterium (assembly GCA_021797365.1). Next base: position 1,718 of record JAJZZU010000312.1, read on the forward strand.
GGCCGCTGCCGGCGTCATCGGCCGCTGATAGGGTGTAGCGGTATCCGAGGCAATGGACGGTCTCGATGCAATCCGGGGCGCCGGCATCGCGCAACAGCTTGCGCAGCCGCGAGACACACACGGCGAGCGCGGCCGGGGTCATCGGGCGGATACCGTTGATGCCCGAGCACAGCCGTTCGGTCGTGAGCAGTCGGCCGGGACTCCGGGTGAGTTCATGCAATACGCTGAAATGGCGCGGCGACAGGACGAGCGGCCTATCACCCACCCGCACCTGGGCGGTGCGCGCATCGAGCCACAGACCATTGGCATCGGCGGCCACCCTGGGTTCTTTGAGGGCGGGGCTATTGACGATCCGCGATAGGCCCTGGATCAACGTCTGCGTATCGATCGGTACAGGCACAAAGAGCGCGGCACCGGCGTTGAGCGCATCAGCCTCCCGGCGCGGCGGGCCCAGGAGTACGAAGGGCAGGGGACCCGAGGTCTGGCCGGGGGGCCAGCCGGCTACGGAGGCGATGCGATCCGTAACCACGGCGCTGGCATCAAGCGCCCGCGCGGCCCGATCGACATAACGGAGCCGCGGGACACGATGGCATGTCCACCCGGCGCTCATAATGGCATGCACGCAAGCCGGGGCGAGCGGATTGGAGACGCAAAGCAGCACCGCCGGCGGCCTGGGGGCGCTGCGGAACTTCTTCTGGATTGCGGATAGCGCCAGCTTCAGCTGACAGACCGCAGTATGCACGAATAGCGGCAGGAGACACATGTCTCGAGACCTTTAGGTCATGACGTTTTATAAAAGGAACACGAGGGGGCCCTTGCTATTAGGAATTGGTCTTGGCCCCCCGCGACCACAGCAAGCAGAAGTGTATGTGGGCAATATGACGGTTCTGTAAAGGAATCCTTTCACCGGCGCGGGAGGCGGTGAGCCGGCCGGGGCAGGCCCGATTACGGCCGTGCCCCGCAGCGGTTGATCGCATGTAGCCGTCTCTTGGCGTGGGGATGGGCGCTCACCGCCCGGCCCTGATGCCCTTTCAACAGAAGGGCGGGGGTGGGGCCGCCTGCCATCCAGGCCGTGGGGTGACCGGCGTGCGCGTCGCGTGGAGGGATAGCGAGGCTGAGTCTGTCGGCGCCCGCGCTTGCGGAGTCGATACCCAACGCCCGCCTATCGGGTGGCAGGGCCGGGATCGTGGGCGGGCGGGGCACGGCCGTGGGACACCTTAGCGCATGGGGCCGCATGGCAGGCGATATGAGGCGTGCCCTGCCCCCATCAACGAAGATTCCCCGATCCGGCGGTTCCCGGGGCGCGCCGCCCGCGGTAGGGGGCCGGCCTAAAAGCCGCGCGCGAGCAGGGTGAGAAGGAACTCCACCGCCTCGAAGTGCCGAAGCGCCTCGGAGATCGTTTGACCCCACGCCGTCACACCGTGATCGCGCACGATGAGTGCCGGCAGGGGGCGCGGGTGGTCGCGCAGAAAGGTCTCGACGGCCTGCCCTATGGACGCCACGTCCGGGTGGTTGGCAAAGACCGGCAGGGCGGTGGGCGTGCCATCGTCCCATACCCCCAGGGCCTTGATCATCTCCACGCGCGGCAAGACCACGGGGTCGCGTCCGCGGCTTGCGAGCACGGCCTCGACGGAGTGACCATGCAGGCACGCGGCGGCCGATCCCTGCGTGTTGTAGATCGCACGGTGAATGGCGGTCTCGGCCGAGGGCTTGCGATCCCCGCCACCTTCCAGCACCCGACCGTCAGCGAGCGCGATGCGCAGGAAGTCATCGGTGTTGAGTTCGCCCTTGCAGAGGCCACTTGCCGTGACCCAAAACGACTGATCGTCGGCGCGCGCGCTCAAGTTCCCGGCAGTTGCCCGCATCCATCCACGCTCATAGAAAAGCCGTCCTATGGCG
>JAJZZU010000313.1 GCA_021797365.1 Pseudomonadota bacterium
TCATCACGGCCTTTGTGCAGGATAAATCCGCTTTGGAGCGCGGCCTCTTTGACCAGGAGAACACGCTGCCCGAGGAATTGACGCAGTTGCGTATGGGCAAGATCGTGCGCGAGCGCTATCCGGAGTTGAGTGAGACCGACCAAGAGGCGGTCCGTCAGCATGCGGTGGCGACTTTGAATATTACCCAGCAGGCCAAGCAACAGATGGCCCTCGCCGGCCCCGCCGGTTCTGAGGACAAAGGCGGCATGGCCCTGATTCAAGGCGTACGACGGTTTGTAAATGTACGCGACCTCGACATCGACCTGATTGACCGCATCAATCCTTTTGAGGCGGCCTATGCCGTCCTCGCCAAGGCTATGGATGAGAAGACGCTCCGCCAAGTGCAGACCACGATCGCCGCCAAGCGTGTCGCCATCCCTTATGACGAGGCTCGGGAGCTGGCGCAACGCGCGCTGCAATTCAAGCAGGAACGGGGGCGACCGCCCCACATCCAGGCGCAGGATGCCTGGGAGCGGCGCATGGCCGAAGGCGTTGCGGCGTTGGCGCGTTTTCGTGCCCAGCAAAAGGCCGCCGCGGAGCCCGGAGGGGGTAACGATGCCTGACCTATCCGATGACGAACTGCTCGATGCCCTGGGTGTCGATGCCACCCCGGCTCCGGCGAGTCGGTATACGCCCCGCGAGGAGCGCCTCATCGCCGGGTTCGAAGACATCCTGCGGTTCTATGAAACACAGGGACGCGCGCCGCAACACGGGGAAACGCGCGATATCTTCGAGCGTCTGTATGCGGTGCGCCTGGAGCGCCTTCGCGCCCTGCCGGAGGCGCACGAGCTTCTGGCGGCCCGAGACATTCATGGCCTTTTGGCGGCCGTACCGGGCCATGGGACACCCCCGGTTGTAACACTCGATGACGATGCGCTGCTTACTGAGCTGGGCGTCGCTGCCTCGGACGAAGGGGATATTACGGTCCTCAAGCATGTCCGCTCCCAAGAGGATCGGCGCGTCGCAGACGAGGTCGCAGACCGCACGCCCTGTCAGGATTTCGCGCGCTTTAAGCCCCTATTCACCCAAGTCGAAAGCGACCTAAAGACTGGCGCGCGCCGGACATTGCCCTTCGGCAAGGAGGGGGCCAATATCCTCGAAGGGGATTTCTTTATTCTGGCCGGCCAGCTCGTCTACGTCGCCGATGTGGGCGATCCGATCAAAACCTCTATCGGCAAAAATGACGCCCGTTTGCGGGTGATCTATGCCAACGGCACCGAGAGCAATCTCCTGCGCAGATCGCTCCAGCGCGCTCTTTATAAGGACGACACCGGGCGACGGGTGACACCGGAACCCGACCCCGGCCCGGTGTTCAGCGAGATATGGGAAGCAGACGACATTGAAAGCGGCATGATCTATGTGCTGCGCAGCCTCTCCACCCACCCTTTCATCGCCGAACATCGCGAATTGATTCACAAGATCGGCGTCACCGGCGGCAAGGTGGAGACCCGTATCGCGCACGCCGCGCACGATGCCACCTACCTGCTTGCCGACGTAGAAGTGGTCGCCAGCTACAAGCTCTCCGGGATCAATCGCACGCGGCTGGAAGCCCTCTTCCATCGTATTTTTTCTGCGGCACAGCTCGACCTGACCATCCAGGACCGATTCGGGAATCCGGTGCGCCCACGGGAATGGTTTCTTGTACCGCTCCCGGTTATCGACGAAGCGGTCGCGCGCATTCGCGATGGCTCCATTACTGAGGTCATCTACGATCCGAAAACTGCACGATTGGTCACATCAACAACCGTTACGGAGCGTTGACATTATGATTCGCGGGAACGCATCCGAAAATACAGACTGGAAGGCTCACCGAACCCGTCTTTATGTCGGAGGCGGCCTGGGCGCGGTCTTCATCTTATTGTGGATTACTGATTCTCTTTCCAATGCTATAAATGCCCTCGTGGCCACCGGCACGCTCGGCATGGCCTACTTCTCCTTTGTGCTCAATCGCCAAGCCATAGCGACCGATCGGCGCCGTATTAAGCCACTGTGTTATTGTGAACCGGCGCCGGATCGGGCACATCTGACACGATACGGGGTAGCACCCAAAGCGTATTTCTATCAGAGGAAAGACGGGAAAGAGATTACGGACCACCAAGACACGGACGTCCCCCTCCTCTTTCGAGCCTGGATTGTGAACGGGGGCACCGGCCCAGCCTGCAATGTTCGCCTCTGTTTGGGATCGGCGCATTTGCCGACAGCGGACGGACATATGTGGGTTTGGACGGAACTCATACCCGTAGCGCCGGTCATCATTCCGTCCGTAACACCCTGGATGTTTACCTACGAATTTACAAGCGTCAATGTACCGCCGTCAGGGGAACAAAAACGGTTGGGTGGCGAATCGAGTTCCATTCGGGGGTTTGTGGCGGACCTATGCAACAATGTTTCTGCGATCCATCTCCAATACGAGGACATTGAAGGCAACATCTACCATTCCTCGCTCTCCTTATTGACGCGTACGGGATCGATTCATGATCCCGATGACAAAAAGTTCCAAGGCCACGAGCCGATAACGCGTTTCAGCGATGGAAAAATACCTATGCATCCTTGGTATACGGAGCCACTTCCAGGTTTGGAAGTGGCCATACAGCTCGATCGCAACATACACGGGGAATACGAACCGCTTTCTTAGAGACGCCCATACTGGGCTTTGAATTCCGGTAGAGGCCCCGGGCCCCACGGTAACGCCCCTCGATGACGGCAGCCTATGGCATGTACCTTATTGTAATTCCCGCTACAATGGCTTTTATCATAAGATCCTACGAGGCCCCCAGCTATGGCGCTGCCTACCTACCAGGATGTGATGCTCCCGCTTTTGCAGGCTGCGACCGACCACGAGACCAAAATCTCAGACGCTATCGAGCCCCTAGCGCAGACCTATCAGCTCTCGGAGGCCGAATGCACCCAGACCCTTCCCTCCGGCCGTCAGACCGTTTTCACCAATCGTGTTAGTAAGGCGCGGACCTATTTGCGCAAAGCGGGTCTCCTGGCCACTCCCAGGTGCGGATTTATCCGCCCCACCGATGAAGGCCGACTGTTGCTGGCCGCCCATCCACCCCGAATCGATAACGATACGCTCATGCAATTCCTGATTTTCCCCTAGATTACTCCGAACTTTTTAGTCGCCAGACCATTCTTCGTTCGCAGCAAACCGCACCTCTGGCAACGGATCGGTTTTTGCCTTATCCACGATATCCGGAAAGGTCGAGTCCTTTGGCCATTTCTCGTGAAGCACTTTTGCTGCCTTTACACACGCCCGTCGGGCACTCGACACGGTAATTGCCTTTTCAGGGCTTATGTCTTGGGTACCGTAATCTGTTACCTTATAAACTTCCTCCACAGCGTCCTTTAAGGTTTTCCACTGCTCGTCTGATAAGGAGTTGTGCGCAGCATATTTTATGGCGCAATCCAGTAAATACTCAAACCCTGTGACCCAGCCAGATTCTAGTATCAAAAACAGGCGCGCTACAGTTTTGCTCCGCTCCGCCGATGCTATATTGTCAGGTAATTCCAGCCATGTGTTGAGTGCCACTGTTGCGTACGCGACTTCGCGAGAGGCTTTGC
>JAJZZU010000314.1 GCA_021797365.1 Pseudomonadota bacterium
TGCACCACGGCTGCGCGCCGGCTGCCCCTGCGCGGCGCGTCCCGCCGCCGCGACCCCTTCGCCCGTTCACTTTAGGGCCTATGCCTCCCCATTTCATCGCCAATACGCCCGACTCATGCTCGATAACCATCATGCGTCATGCCACGAACACCGCACCGCCTTCCCTTGCCTATCGCGCCAGCACGCCCTACAAGCTTAGACGCGGATTGCGCGAAGTAACGTCCCCTGCGCGCGGTTTTCGATAAGCGGTCACGCCGTACCCAGCCCTCAATCATTCCCACACGCCTGCGCCACGGTCTTGCCTGCCGGTTGGATGCGACCAGGGCGTAATTTGTTCCGCGCCCCGAATGCCCCGAACATCGCCTTGCGACCGGCGCGCCTGCGCCTCGGCCTGATACCAAGCAGCAAAGTTCATGCCGTTTTGCACCATACAGTGCCTACAGTGCGGTCGCGCACAGGTCTCATCGACATACTCTACAGCGACCGCGACCGCACCACTATCCGACGCCGTCCGCGCCCTTGCGACCGCCCGGGGTTCCATCGAAGGTCCGGGAGATCGCGGATCTTCCGCGAATAGTCAGCCCACACGAGCCATGCCCCGACCGGATAAGGGGCCAGTAAGCCGTACCCAGGCGGGGGAGGAGGCTTAGTCGCGCCGGCAGGGGCACCCGCCGCGGCGCCCACGACGCGATCGTCCGATCCCTCTACTTCTTCTTGGGATTTCGCCGCCGCCATGTCATCATGGCGCCCCCTTGAGGGGCAGCCCCAGGCGTCTGGACCTACATAAGAGGCACCATATCAACCGGCGTACGCCAGCGGACGCTTTGGACGTCACCACCCATGATGGGTACAAGGGCCTACTGTCATCGTTCTTCCCGTTCACGGAGAGGTCTGTACATGTCGATCGCGTCTGCTCGCCCCTCGCCTGCCGATACCCGCGCCGGACGATCGCCGGTCACACCCCTGCTCGGGCTTTCCTGGCTACACTTCCTGAACGACGGCGCCGCGAATTTCCTGCCCGGCATCCTTCCGGCCATCCTTGTGGGCCTGCATGCCGGAGCCGCATCGGCCTCCGGTATCATGGCCGCGCTCTTGATCGGCCAGGGGCTGCAGCCGTTCGCCGGCTGGCTTTCGGACCGCCTCGGTGGCAAGGCCCTCGTCATTTTCGGCGTGAGCGGCACGACCCTCGGTCTCATCCTTGTCGGCCACAGCCACAGCCTGCCAACCCTGCTCGCATCGCTTGCCTTGATCGGGGTATCCAACGCTTTGTTTCATCCGCAGTCGCTCGCCCTGGCACGTAGTCTTGCAAAGAAGCGCCACGGCGCCATCATGTCTGTGTTTCTCGTGGGCGGCGAGCTCGGCCGTGGGCTTTACCCGCTGGTCGCAAGTCTCGCGGTCGCGCACTTCACCACCTCCGGTCTGTGGATCGTGGCACTGCCGGCGATCATGAGCATACCGCTCATAGCGCCCCTGCTCCCGCCGCTCGCGCCCCGTGCCGCGAATGCCGCGCCGGTGCACTGGCGCCGTCACGCCCGGCCGGCCACAACCCTGATCGCCTACGCCGCGTTGCGCTCGTTCGGCCTCTACGCCCTGGTCACCTTCCTGCCCATCGCCTGGCAGCATGACGGCGGTTCACTCGTCGGCGGCGCCTCGCTGATCACCGTTTTGCTGGTCGTGGGGGTCATCGGCAACGTAAGCGGCGGGCTGATCGCCGACCGTTTCGGGCGCCGCATCGTGCTCGTCGGGTCGAGCCTATTGAGCGCCGCGCTCGTTGCGACCTACCTTATGAGCTCGGGATGGATCGTATGGCTGATTCTGGGCCTCCTCGGGATCGCCATATTCAGCGCGCTCCCGGTCTCGGTCCTCGTCGGCCAAGACGTCTTCCCGGAAAATCGCAGCCTGGGTTCGGGAATCGCGCTCGGTCTCGGAAACAGCCTGGGTGCGCTTCTCCTACTGGGCTTTGGCGTCGCCGCATCGGCATTTGGCGTCCCCAGGGCCCTCTGGATCCTGCCGCCCGCGGCGCTCATGTGCGCCTTTCTGGCCGCGCGCCTCTAAACTCACGCGGGCGGCGGGCGGCACCCGCAAACCCCTCGCCACCCTCTCGTCCTCGCGTCCGTCGGACGAAGTTTACAGGGCGCGGGCGCCATGCCCCTGTGGGCGTGGCGCTTCGTTTTGGTGACGAGCGCCGGCACGGATACAACCATGACAAGCGCCTGGCGGGCCGGCCACACACAAGGACTCGGCCGCTTCACCGCTCATAACCTGTGGAGGCGTTACGAGCAGCCCAGCCCTCACCTTCTAACAACGCGTGCCCCACAACCCCCACGGCGGAGCTGCCACCATGGTCAGCCAGGCCAGCGCCCCAGCAATCCAGACCAAAACTGGCAGCACAGGAACATACACCCCCAAGAAAACTCTGCCAACCAAAACCAACGTCAGTAATCCTAGAAAAAGCCCTTTGCCTTTCACATCGTTAGTTTATCAGAAAGCGCCGTAACACCCCGTCGTCATTGTGGGCCGTACATTGTAGGCCGGATGACCTATGGCCCATTAGGGCGAGGAGCAGTCACCGCACCATCTTAGAGCAGGCGGCCCGGTCCGCTTCCGGAAGAATTGCGCAAACGCCCGTCGCAAGATGAGCGTGAGGCGCCCGGTGTCCGTCAACTGCTCCGCAGTCGATTTGAGCGAACGGAGGAAGGCGGCAAGACGCGTCAATACAACCTGAGAGTTGGGCGACTGTAAGGATCTCGTAGTCGGTTGAGGTGACCAGGACCGCATACTCATAGGCCGCGGCTGTCACTCGGCTTTCGATGAATGCAAGCATGCCATGGGGTCGTCTTGCGCGGCTATGAGCACATCACCTTTGATCAGACGACGAAGAACGATACCCGCGTCCTCTTGCTTGCGCCCTCTTTTCAAATCGGAAAATCCGAATAGAGCTCCTGATTCAAAGAAATATACAGGACGGGTTCGCCTGCAAACCGTGCGAGCCAAGCCCGGTCGGCTAGTTAAATATGATTCAGTATTCCGTGTATGAATTGAAAAACGGCGCCCACATTTCGCTTGCGCTGGTCGTCTGTCAGCCGCGCGCAGGCCTCGTACACCCGCTCATTCATCCAGACAAGCCATGGTCTCCGCATAAGGCGCCATCCCGCCGCCACCAGCGCCATCGTCCTGCCCCTTCTTTGACCCACACGTCATACCGTGTCCTTACCGTGAATGGAGGCAACGCGCCACTCACCTTAAACCGGCCACCCCTCCGCACGGCTATACACACGGAACGGAAGGCGCAGACGGATCCCTAATTGAATGACACCCCACGGCGCTTGCCGCGTCCGTATGGCCATGTTGACACAACGCTAAAAAACCGCCAACCTCCGCCTCAAAGGATCCAAACTTGTCCAAAGCCAGACTATACTGCATACGGGAATAGAGGTGTTCTGATCGCCTTGATTTTCTTATGATTCCCTTAAAAACTATAAAGGGAGGATGTTTATGATCATCGCCACAAGTGAGATTATTGCCGGCCATCGCGTTCGGGAGACCAAGGGACAGTGCTTTGGGGTGGTCGTGCGTAGCCGCGGTTTGGGAGGC
>JAJZZU010000315.1 GCA_021797365.1 Pseudomonadota bacterium
GACTGTGCGCGCCCAGAGCCAGGCAATGACGGTGAGCTTCTGTCCTCTATAGGGCTCGAGGTCTGGTCGCGGATTATGGGGGTCTTCCACCATCTCTGCCGTGATGGCGATCTGTGGGTAGAGATGACCGATGCGCTTTTCGGCCTCATCGCGCATCCATTGGCCGTAGTAACGCACGTCTTCGGCAAGACCTGTTGCCCCTTTCCAGCTGCCGCTGCTCACGGTATCCCTTTGGGATTGCGGGTTGACCGGTGGCTTACCCGCAAACTTTGGCGGAATCTCGATCATCGCTTTGTTGATCAGTACAGCGACCGGATTCAAATCGCTCGCATAGGCGTGAAGCCCCAGGCGCTGGGCTTCTAGCGGTAAGGCGCCGCCACCTGCAAAGGGATCATGGAAGGCCGGCAGGGTCTCGGGATCGAAAAGGTCTTTCGCGCGGGGATGGTCGGCGTTCTCGGCACAGGTGGACCGCCAGCTCCGCCAAATCTCGTCGCGGGCCTGCCGTAACACGCGTTCAATCGTGGTGTTTTCCCATAACACGAGGTCTTCTAGGATCCGAAAGAGTCGTTGGCGTTCCTGCTCCTGCGCCGCCTCCGTCGGAAAGAGATCGGGATGACTTGAGGGGTCATCAACCATTTGCGCAAAGATCACCGCGCGGGCCGCCGCCAAGGGTCGGCGTGCCCACCACAGGTGGAGGGTGCTTGGGTGACCGTGACGGATAGATTTTTCCCGAGCGCTGGCTTTATTGATGGCGTCCAGCGGTAAGGCCACTTCGATGAGCTTCTTGTGTGTCAAGGGGTTTCCTGTGTGGCTAGGGATTGAAAACACTCCAGTATCCGGTGGACCTGGGTATACGGGTTATAGTCGTTCATGGCGGCGCGGCCTTCGAGCCAACGGGCATTGTCCATAGCTGTATCGATCCGCCCCATGAGGTCTTGGACTATCCCGGCATCCGCCTTCTTGTAGCCCCGGATTATCGTACGCAGATGGGCGATAACGGCGTCGCAGTCGGGGAATGGGGCGTCCGTTCGTTCATGATGTAGCAGTATCCAGACCTCAAAGCAGGGGATCGAAATCGCTTCCTTGATGGGCAGCGGTCTCTTCTGCCGGCTGGCTAGGTCGCGAATTTTCTCGCGTGCCCGCCCAAAGCTCTCATGATGATCGCGGTCAAAAACACAATAGATCCGATCGTAGCCCCCAGGCTCCCGAGCTTTTTCTTCCGCGTAGTTGACCACGCTGATAGGGGCGGACCCTTTCGTATCCTCAGCTATGACAATCTCCGCTGTGGTGAGCCCGTAGTGCACCCGAAGAGCCTTGAAATACTCTTGTTCCGTCTCGCCTTCACACACGATAAGCGTAATGGATCGAGGCGCCTTGTACCCAGGCCGGCGGCGGAACGACCGCGGGTTTCGCACGGGGGAAATTCGCGCCCGCGCCACGCCTCAAGCCTCCAGATTGCCGACCAAGGGGATCGCTCCATAGCGTCCTTTTAGGTAACCGCGCTCCAGGGCTTCCTCCTTGCGGGGCGAATAATCGAGCAATGAGTAGAAATGAGAGGACCGCGCGGCATCCTTTTCCACAAACCAGATCTGGTCGCGCCGCAGCAAACCTGCGTCAAGCAGGGTCGTGTCGTGGGTGGTAAAAATGAGCTGGGCGTTTTTCTCGTTGGCCCGGCCCTGGAAAAGGCCCACCAGGAAACGCGTCATATGGGGATGCAGACTGCGGTCCAATTCATCGACAAAGAGGGTCGCCCCGGACTCCAAGGCGCGCAACCACCCTCCCGTGAATTCGAACAACTTCCGGGTACCGTCGGACTCGTCGGCCATATCGATGGCCACTTCTTCAGAGGAATCCGGGTGCTTGTGCCACGCCAGCACGCGCAGACGTTTAGGGGCGGGCGGGGAGACACCGGGCGGGATATTGAACCGCACCTCGACGCCGAAGGGTCCGACTGCGGGGAGTCCGGTCGAGAGGGGTGGCGGGAGATCTTCCTCCAAAAGCTCAAGTCGGTCGATACCCACGTCGGCGGCACGCATAAACTGCATGATTCGCTCTTTCCCGCCGTCTTTTCGAAGCAGCTGGAGACTCAGAAAGGGGTTCAGATCCTGGCCCGCACCGGGGCGCAACACGATCAGTTTTTGGGTTAACCACAGGAAGGCGGGTTTGAGCTGTTCGTTATTCAGCTGGATCGCCGTCGACAGAAACAGGGCGTTAGGGCGGGTGAACTCCTGCCAGACCTTGCGCTCCGCCCGCTCCGCCTTGAAATGGGGGCCAAACCACCACTCATAGGTTGCGCTCGCGGGCACAAAGACGCGCTCAAACCACCGCTGGGAACGCCCACGGGGAGACGCCACCAGCCATTCCTTGTGGACACGCTCGGCGCTGACCGCGCACCCATAGTGATAGCGGACCCCGTCATTGTCCACGAAGAGTATCTCGAACTCCGAGGGCTGCGCCGCAGACACAGGTGAAAGCAGAAAGGGCGTCACGGGTAGGCGCAGTCCTTCCTGGCCCCCGGTGGCCGAATTCTGAACGAGGTGCCGCACCGTTTCTACCGCCCGCAAGAGATTGCTCTTACCGGCGGCGTTGGGCCCATAGATGACGGCTGAGCGCAGCAACCGCAAACCCTCCCGCGGACCCGTGCTGACGTTTTGCGGGAGGTGTTTCGCATCCGGGCTTGCCGTCAGGCTCAGCGTCTGACGCTCGCGGATAGATCGGAAATTGGTGACGCTGAACTCGATCAACATGGCGGAACGTCCACTCAATGCGAAATTTATATGCGATATTTACGCATAACCCGCAAATACACAAGATTAATCTGTTGTATGGCGGTGTCTCGCCCTCACTTAACGCCTTGAGGCGGGGGCGCCGCCCCTTACGATTCTGCGAACCCCTGTTTTCCGATTCCCGATCAACGGGCAACACGCAGAATCAATGGGGCGCCTGTGCCCTGCCCAGCAACTCGCTGAAGTCGTAATTCACGCTCGTCACCCCAAAATCCGGCTCACGCTGAAACGGTTGGCGCAGATAATGGACACGGTGCGTGTCGTCACCTGTGAACTCGACGATAGCGAGAATGAAGCCCTCGGGCTTATTGAGGGAATAGAGGATCTCATTGCGGGTCACCGTTACGGTGGAGGCGCCCGCGATACGGCCCTTCACCCCGATAAAGCGCAGTTTGCCGGTACCCGGGACCCGGCTTTCGATATCGTAACCCAATCGCTCGAATTCACGATCGGTCGGCACGAAGCCCAAGCCCCGTTCGATCTCCATGACAATCGCCCGCGCCCGAGCGGCCGAGGCCTGGGTATCCGCGGGTGCGGCGGCCAAAGCGGGCGCCTGACCGGCCATGACCCCAAGAAGGCCTTGCGGTACCACCAAAAGACCCCCCAGAACGACCGGCGGCAGGGGTGAGAGTTGGGCCTCGAGGGCAAGCTCTGCGAGGCGCTTCTGCAGGCGGGCCTGCAGCGAGGAGGTTATGGTTGACCCACAAATTGTGGCCGCACCAGAACCAAAAACCCCACAGCCATGCCGCGGCCGAGTCCAGCAAGGCGAACCCGGGACTTATTTTT
>JAJZZU010000316.1 GCA_021797365.1 Pseudomonadota bacterium
GCCCAACGTCCACAGGTGCTCTATGCCGGCCGCGGCCGCGGCCTCGCCGAACGACCGGTGCAGTGCCGCGCCGCTCTCGCCCAGTTCGCCCATGTCGCCCAAAACGAACCAGCGCTCGCCGGGCAGATCGGCCAACACGGCCAGCGCGGCGTGCGCCGAATCCGGGTTGGCATTGTAACTGTCGTCGATGAGACGCGAGCCGGCGTATCCCACCGTCCCCTCGAGGCGTCCGGCAACCGGGACTACCTGGGCGAGACCCGCGGCAATGGCATCGCGCGACGCCCCGGCGGTCAGGGCCAGGGCGGTGGCCGCCAGGGCATTGGCCACGTTATGGCGCCCGAGCATGGCAAGCCGTACCGGTAACCCGCTTGCCCAACCGCGCGCGGCTATGACCAGTTCCGCGCCATCAGCCGTCAGCGTAAAGCGCGCCGATACATCCGCCGGCGCGCGCAGACCATAAGTCAGCACGGGTCCGCGGGCAAGGCTCCGCCAGTACGAGGCATGGGCCTCATCGGCATTGATGACCGCGACGCCCGAATCATCCAGCGCCGGGTACAAGGAGCCTTTCTCCCGGGCCACCGCCTCGATGGTCCCGAGACCGGCGAGATGCGCGCGTCCGGCGTTGGTCACCAAGGCCACGTCCGGGGCGGCGATGGCCGCCAATGCCGCGATCTCGCCGGGCCGGTTCATGCCCATCTCTATGACGGCATGGCGATGCTCGGGCCGCAGCCGCAGGAGCGTGAGCGGCACGCCGATGTCGTTGTTGAGATTGCCCTGCGTCGCAATGCCCGGGTGCTCGAGCGCCAGGATGCGCGATGCCATCTCCTTGACGCTGGTCTTGCCGTTGCTGCCGGTCACCGCAAGCACTTGGGCCTTCATCTTGCGCCGCCAATGGGCGGCCAACCGCCCCAAGGCCAGACGCGTATCTGCCACCGCAAGACAGGGCGGCCAGCCCGCCTCGCAAGGACGGTCGGTGATTGCCGCAACCGCCCCGCGGGCGGCCGCCTCGCGCAAAAAGGCATGGCCATCGAAACGCGCGCCCCGCAAGGCGATAAAGAGGCAACCGGGCACCATGGTGCGGGTGTCGGTCGCCACCCCCTCGATGCGTCCCGAGACAGCCACGGGCCTGGCCCCGACGGCCATGGCGACCTCGTCTACGGTCATCATGGCGACCCCAGTAACTGGCGGGCGGTGAGGCGATCGCTGTATGGGACTCGCCGATCGCCGAACTGCTGATATTCCTCATGCCCCTTGCCGGCAATCACCACGACATCACCCGCGGACCCCTCGCGTAGTGCGCGCGCGATCGCCGCCTGGCGATCGCCCATGACCACCAGATGCGCGCGGGCCTCGTCGGGAACCCCTTTCAGGATGTCGGCAATAATGCGCTCCGGGTCCTCGTGGCGAGGGTTGTCGTGGGTCACGATGGCGAGATCACTGTAACGGCTAGCGCACGCCCCCATGAGCGCACGCTTACCGCGATCACGATCCCCACCGCATCCGAAGACACAGATGACCCGCCCCGCGGCATGGGCACGCGCCCCGGCCAGGGCCTTCTCCAAGGCATCGGGGGTGTGGGCATAATCGACCACCACGAACGGCTGATCGGCGCGCCCCGGTACGGGCTCCATGCGTCCGGGGATGGGGGTGACGACCGCCAGGGCGTCGGCGGCATCGCGCGCCCGCCAGCCCAACGCCACAAGCACGGTCAGCGCCGCGGCCAGATTGTAGACATTGAAATGGCCGATCAAGGGGCTCTTTAGGGTCACGGGACCTTCCGGGGCGAGCAACACGATCTCGAGACCTCGCGCGGTCGCCCGGACGTCCTGAATGCGCACGTCCCCCGTGCCCCCATAGCGCCATGCCCGCACTCCAGGCGGTAACCGGTCCTTCAAGACCTCGCTGAACGCATCGTCGCCATTGAGGACCGCAAATGCCAGGTCAGGCAGCGTGAACAGCCGCGCCTTGGCCTCCCCGTAGCGCCCCATGTCCCCATGATAATCCAGATGGTCGCGCGTGAGGTTCGTAAAAACCGCGCCCAGGAAATGCGCCCCCGCGACCCGGCCCTGATCGAGCGCATGCGAGGACACTTCCATCGATACCGCGCTCGCCCCCTCGCGCCGGAAGCGGTCCAGCCAGCGATGCAGAGATATCGCATCCGGCGTGGTGTGCTCGGCCGGCAACAGGGCTCCGGGGAATCCGTTACCGAGCGTCCCGATCAGGGCACAGGGACTGCGCATGTTCATGGCATAGGCTATGAGATGACTGGTCGTGGTCTTACCGTTGGTCCCGGTCACTCCAATGACCGACAGCGCCCGTGATGGGCTTCCATAGAAACGGTCGGCCATGACGCCGACCTTATGGCGCAGGCCAGGGCAGGCGATGACCGGGACCGTGCCTAACCGGGCATCGTCCAGACTCTCGGTCACGACCGCGGCCGCGCCGCGCGCCACCGCATCACTGATGAAACGGCGCCCATCCTGACTCGTACCGGCCAGGGCCATGAACAAGGCACCCGGCACCACCGTACGACTGTCGAGGCTCAAGGCCGCGATCGGCCGATCGACGCCCGGCGGAAGTTCGCGGATGCCCTGCAAAAGTGTGGCCAGCATGGCGGTCATGGCCACCTCGTTTGCGCGCGCGCCATGGTGGTGACCGGGTTATCGGGCGGAATGTTCAGGATCCGTAGCGCGCCGGTCATGACCTTACGGAACACCGGGGCCGCGCACTGCGCACCATAATACCCGTGCTTGCGGGGATCGCGGATGTCGACGAAAATCACAAGCCGCGGATCGGAGGCCGGCGCAAATCCCCCAAAGGACGCGACATAGCGATGCTTATGATACCCCTTGGCGTCCGCAATGTGCGCAGTCCCGGTCTTGCCGGCCACACGATAATTCACCACGTCGGCATTGGCCCCGGTACCGACCGGGCTTGCTGCGAGCTCCAGCATATGGCGCATCTCGCTCACCACCGTCCGCGAAAACACCCGCCGCCCCGGCGACCGCGGCGGCGCCTTCAGGATACTGATGGGCCGTAATACCCCGCCGTCTGCGAATACGGTATAGGCACGGGCCATCTGCATCGGCGTCACCGAGATACCATAACCAAACGACAAAGTCGCCTTCTGAATCGGCTCCCAAGTCTCCGGCGGACTCAGATATCCGCTCGACTCCCCGGGCAGGCCGCTGTGCGTCGAATGGGCGAATCCCAGGCGCAGGAAATTGCGGTACATGGCGCGGCGCGTCAGGGTCGTGAGCGTGATCTTGGAGGCCCCGACATTACTCGATTCGGCAATGACGTGCGACACATCGATGAGCCCGAAATCCCCGACGTCACTGATCTTGTCGGGCCCCACCCAGTAGCTGCCGGGAGACGTGCTGATCAAGGTGTGGGGGACGATGCGCCCGGACTGCAGCGCGAGCGCGATCGTAAACGGCTTGAGGGACGACCCGGGCTCCAGCACATCGGTCACGGCACGGTCGCGATAATAGCTGCTATCGAGGTCGCTGCGGGTGTTGGGGTTGAAGCTCGGGACATTGGCCAAGGCCAGGATCTCGCCGGTGTGCG
>JAJZZU010000317.1 GCA_021797365.1 Pseudomonadota bacterium
GCAGCTGCCGTCTGTCGCAAGACCCGGGTCCTCCCGGGTCTTTTTGTTTTGGTGTCCGATCGATCCCACCCGTCTGCCCGGCCGGATGAGCCCAGACGCGGCCCGCCACGGGTCGCACTCCCCCGCGAAAAACTCCGCATCAGGCCATTTCAAGTCGTGTCCGGATAACAGGCACGGATGAGCATGATGAGCATTCCAGACATATCGTTATTTTCCACGTTGTCCGTCATAGGGCCGATCTTTGCGCTTTCGCCACGGGACCATAATGCGCCCTCGCCGGATTGGCGACAACGTGAATGGAAGAGGTGCTTATGAACCGGAGCAAGGTGGACGAGTTATTGTGTGAGGCACTCGAGACCGAACGCGGCGGGGTCAAGATCTATGAGACCGCGTTAAGCTGCGCGCAGAACGCCGACTTGCGCAAGGAGTGGGAGAAGTTCCTGGCCGAAAGCCGCCGCCACGAGCAGATATTGAAGGATATCTGCACGGAGTTCGGTGTGAACGCCGAGCAGGAGACGAGCGGGCGGAAGATCGTGCGCAGCCTCGCGGAAACTCTGGTAAAGATGATGCAAATGGCGCTGAGTTCAGGCGTGAGGGGGCAGGC
The DNA here is from genome assembly GCA_021797365.1 of Pseudomonadota bacterium. The sequence continues at coordinate 605 of JAJZZU010000317.1, forward strand.
CGAGATCGTGGCCGCGGAGGCCGTCACCACCGCCGAGCTTAAAGATCATATGAACTGGGAATTGATCGGCGAGGTCGCGAAGAAGCTGGAAGGCAACGACGCGGCGATCCTGAAAAAGGCCTACGAGGAGGTGGAGGATCAAGAGGACCGGCACTTCTACCACTCGCGAGGCTGGGCGCGCGAGCTATGGGCCGCCTCCCTCGGCGTCCCGGCCGTGATCCCGCCGCCCGAGGAGAAGATGAACGTGAAGAGCGGGATGGGCGCCGCCACTGCCCAGGGTTCCCGGAAGCTCATGTAAAAACGGCGCGGCGGGATCTCCCCGTCCGCGCCCTGTCCCGGCCGCGCGCCCCGAGAGGCCCGCGGCCTTCGTTTGTTATCCCAAGCCCCCGCCCGGTATGGCCTGGACGGGGTCATTGCCGGTGGTGGTTGTCCCGAGCGAGGCGTAGGCGCCGGGATTGCGGGCCTCGCTAAAGGGCGGGATCGACAGCGTTTGGATATTGCCCGGCGGCGCGGAGCCCGTGGAGGTGCCGAGCACATTGTCGACCACATACAGGGCCTTGCCGTTGGGCGCGATCGCCAGCCCATAAGCATCGGTGAAGGGTGCCGCGCTTGTGAGGGCTACCGGTGTCGTATTCCAGCCGACCCCCGAAGCGAGCGGGTTCGTTCGCGTAAAGACATCGACCGTGCCGTTGGCGCTTCCATTCGTCCCCTGCTGGGTTGCCACATACAGCCGACGCCCCTTCGGGCCTATGGCGAGGCCAAGGGGTTTCTGCCCGGGCACCGTGAGCGTCGGTGTCGTCGCCGGGGTGAGGCTACCGTTGGCCGCGTCTATGCGATAGATCGAGATGCTCGTGGCCGAGCCCGCATTATTGTTGGTGACGTAGAGGTGGCGGCCGGTCGGACCGCTGATCACAGTCCAGGGGTTGCTTCCGGCCGGGACGGTATAGGCCGGCGTCAGGGCGCCCGTGTCCTGATCGATGGCAAAGCCCCCGATGCTCCCCGAGGCATATTGGGCGACATAGAGATACTGCCCGGTGGGGTCGACGGTGAGCAGCATGGGGTAGAGGCCGCTCGTGTCCGTGGGGCTCGAGCCAAGCGCGGCGGGGGCCGCGCCCGACAGGCTATAGGAGCTGATGGTCCCAGGGCAATTACCGCCACCGGTGTTCTGGTAGCAGCTATTGGCGACATACAGGTAGCGACCCGAGGGGTCGACCGCGATCCCCATGGGGCTTTGGCCGGCGTCCACCGAGGGCCCGGCGCTTAAGCGGCCTTGGCTATCGATCGGAAGGACGGTGACCGTGCCGGTGCCACCGCTCGACCAATCCGAGGCATAAAAAGTCGCGCCATCGGGGGCGATCGCGCCGGCGCTCGGCCCGTTACCCCCGCCTTGAGATGTCACCGGACCGCTGAGGGCCCCATTGGCCGCCACCGCATAGCCCACGATCTCGCTTGGGGCCTGCTCCACGACGTAGAGCCTCTGCGGCGAGATGCCGACCGTCGCCACCAGACCCGCGACCCCTTGCGGCAGGGGCCGGGTGCGCGCAACGGCCATGAGTCCAGGCCCCGAGCCCGCGGTCGTGGCGCTGTAGGCGGAGAGTTCGTCACGGCTGGCATTGGTCACATAAACGGTATGCCCGAGCGGGGAGACGAATGTGCCGGTCGCCTGCCCGGCTGATCCCAGGACCGCTGAGGTGGGGCAGGACACGCCGCCGCTTACAAGCGGGAACGTGACAAGCTCGGTGTCTCCGGATCCTTGACCCACGACATTCAGTTGGTTCGTGCCGACCGAGAGGGCGCTTGCGGTGAGCCCCGAGGGGAGCGGTACGGTGTCTTGCGAGTTGAGCGCCCCGCCGGCGCCAGAGGTGAAGGCCACCACATCCGTCGACGTCAGCACATACAGATTCCCGGCACCATCGGCGGCCCCGGCGATGGTGCCGCTCAAGGCGGTGGTGGACAGCTTGGCGGGCATCCCGCTGCCGGCGCTGAAGGTGGTGATGCCGTCGGCGCCAAGCCCATAGAGGATGCCGGGACCGGCCACGAGGCTTGTGAGGGAGGCGCTCGGGCTTGTGGTGCCGATCACAGTCAAGGTCCCGTTGGCGCCGATGCTAAAGGCCGTGATGGTGTTGTTGCCGGCATTCAGGACATAGAGGTCGGAGCCCACCACCGCAAGCGAGGCCGGCTGCGGGCCACTGGCAATGGCGGTCCCCAGGGATGTCAGCCGGTCGGTCTCGCTATCCCAGGCATAGGCCGAGACCGTCTCGCTCTTGCCGTTGGCCACATACACATAGCGGCCAGCACTCACCGCCACGGCATCCGGTCCCTGCCCCGTGGGCACGTAGCCCCGGTCGACCAAGGTCCCGGTCCAGGGGTCGCGCACATAGTACCCGAGGCTGTGGGTACCGGAGGGCACGAGGATGAGTGATGCCTGCACCGTTCCGCTCGCCGGGGCGTTAGCGGGGCTCGTGGGAATAACCGTCGCGGCCGGCTGCGGCGACACCGCCTGGCATTGCTGAAGACCGGTGGGTGCCGGGCCCCCGGCGCTCGGGGATGGGCCCGAGGACGACGTGCTGCTGCCGCTTCCACTCCCTTGGCAGGCGGATAAAACGGCGCACGCCAGCAGGGCGCCTGCGATTCTTGCCTTCAATGGCATAATGAACGACCTCCTGTCGTAGACTGTCTTGCGCGGGCCGCGTACACCGACCGTGCTGTGCCGTTATACGGCCCCGCCCGCCCGCGCGTCATCCACCGAAGGTCCGTCAAACTTAGGTCGCTCGGACCTGAGGCCTAGGAGATCGTGCGTAAGGGGCACATCAAGTCACGCCGATGGGTCACGGGCGAGCACGGGGGTTCACAACTGTTGCCATGAACAGGGAACTTTATAGAGATCCATGTTGTCCTATTGTCCATGAGACTAAGCGCATGGGCAAAGACACAGGGTGTGACCTATCGCACCG
>JAJZZU010000318.1 GCA_021797365.1 Pseudomonadota bacterium
AACCGAGCGCCAGCGCCAGACCCACGCCCCCAAATAGGGCGACCAGTCGGACGGGTTGGGGGTCGGGTTCGCGAGACACGGGGGCCACAGACACTATTTTAGTATATCACTATATGAATATGTATTACAGATTAGCGATGCTACTGGAGAAGATCTCGCGCCGCGCGGCCCGGGCAGCGCCCGTCAATCCTCATATCCGGCGACGGTCTCGAGACCTGTATTGCGTTCGACAAAGGCCTCCCACTCCGCCCAGCCAAGCGGCACAAGGGGACCGTCGATGAGTGCCGGCAGGTCTCGGGCCGCTTCTTGATAGCGCGCCAGCGCCGCGAAGTCCGCCGGATATCGATCCGCATCCACCCCGACAAGTCCTCCATACCGCCGCGCCCGCTGCACGATCTCCCGCCAACCGTCGACGGGCTCGAGATCGACCGAGGAAGCCCCGTGGGAAAACAACCAGAGATAGATGTAATCAAACGACGGCCGGCCCTCCAGGTAGGCACGCAGGGCGCCCGCCGACGGCTGCGCGGTGAACACCATCCAGAACGGCAGGTAGCCGCGCGCGGCGGTAAGCTTGGGCTGCATGAGGATAAAGGACGAACCGAGCAGGCCGCGCGGCGTATATCCCCGACAGTGATACCAATGGGCGTAGAGATCGGCCACGACCGGACTCAGATCCTCGGGTCGCTCCATGACGAGCCCGCGCAGCCGCCACCCTTGTCGTCGCGCCAGCCGCTTCAGGTCATCGATCAATGTCGGTTCGAACCCCCATTCGGCCTCGGGCGCCCAGTCATCCGACGGCGGAGGCCGCCAGGTCCGTACAGCGGCCGCCTCGCGTCCCAGATAGGCGCGGATGCGCGCGCTGCCTTGATGATACTCCTCGGGAGACATGCCGCCCGCGCCGCCAAACTGAAAGACATGGCGCGGCCCGTAGCGATGCACGGGCCACCGCAAGCGGCAATCGACGATATACAAAGTCGCGCCGCGCGCAAGCGTCTCGGTCAGAAACCGGGCATAGGCCCGCGGAAGCCGACGCCATTTAAACCGAAAATAGCTCATGCCCGCGATCATGAGACGGTCCTGATTTGGGTCATGCATATGGTGCAATTGCAGATCCGGGTGGCGCCGCAGGATGCGCTCGGCCAAGGGCACCGCCCAGGCCGCATCGGCGGCCGGATCATCAGGGGAGATACCGTCCCGTCGCACCGGCATGAGAAAGGTCTGGGGAAGCCACGGGGCCCCAAGGGCCGCCGCCAAGTGAACGGCGGCGCCATTGGAGGCGCCGATCAAGGCCGCCGGGTAACGCCGCCTCGGGTAGCGGTCCACGGCCCAGTCCGCCACGGACTCCAACGCCGCTCCGGCGGCCGCGGCCGGCGGCACCGCCTCGAGTACCCCGCTCATCCGGTACAGTGAACGGCGCAGACGTTCAGGGACGCGGTTGGCAAGCGGCGCCATGCCGCGCACGATCGCCCTCAAGGGCCTTGGCATGGTGTCGATGAGGGCGTAATCCCCACCCGCCAGCGCCTCCGCCGTGGTCCGCAGCATGCTCGACGCCGAGTCGAAATTGGCGATATAACGGCATGACGAGGCGCTCATGATGGCAGCCGCAGGAAGGGCCGTACGGCATCCACGAAGGCCCCCGGCGCGGCGTAATGGACGGCGTGCCCCCATCCCCTGATCACGCGCAACTCGCCGTGCGGTGTAAGGCCCGCGAGATACCGCGCCCAGCGCATCGGCACCAGGGGATCATGTTCGCCACGCACTATGAGCGTCGGGGCCTTAATCCTCGGCATCTTATCCTCGATGCGATCAGCCAGCGCCATGCGTGCCGTACCGAAGGCACGGCGCAGACCGGCCCGCCAATAATCCCCCAGGGAGATCGCCGTCAGCGAGGCAGGCTCGTAGCGGGAATTGGCGATAAGCCTGCGCCCTTGCAACCCCATGCGCCGGGCGCTGGCATCCACCGTCGGGCCCTGAAGAACGATACGGTCGATACGCTCCGGATGGCGCACGGCAAGCTCCGCGATGATCTGGCAACCGAAGGAGTTCCCCACCCAGTGGGCGCGCACCAGACCGTTGGCGTCGAGAAATTCGACCAATGCATCCGCGAGCTCGGGGATACGCAGGAGATGGTGGGGCTTGGCGCTACGACCATAGCCCGGGAGATCGACTGCCAGCACCCGGGTCTGTGCCGCGAGCAAGCGCGCGGCCGGTAGCATGTAGCGGCTTGCGATCACGAGCCCATGCACAAACACGACGGCTCTTGTGGCGCCAGGCGTCCCGGTATTGGTCATTGCCCAAAGGGTACCCTAGCGCGTACCTACCCTGTATCCCCGCAACGGCCCGCGCGTCCCCCTCACGATATACCCCCTCGCGTGGTCAGACCTGATGGCTGAAGTGCCGGGATCCGCCGGTTGCGGCGCCCGCCCCGACCCCTGTTGGCAGTCTGCGGAGCCGCTGCCGCGGTGACTATCCGGCCTAGGGCGGCACCCCCTGCGCCGGCCCCATCAACGTCAGCGTCTCTTCCAGGCGGGTCGGCGGAACCATTGCGCCATGCGTCCCACGGTCACCCGGAACACCGCCCTCACAGACGGAGGAACGCGCGTGACCCGCGCCAAAAAATGCGCAAAGAACACGATTCCGAGGGCGGGTATCAAGAACAGGGCGACGATCGCGATCTCCCACTTCATGGGCACGGCCCGGTTCGTGTCGGGTGTCGTCACGTCGGAAGGCGTCGGCGGCTGCCATTGATCCTTCCCCGCCGCGGCCCCGCTTGGCAAGGACGTGCCCAGGGCCCGCGCGGCTGCCGGGTATTGCGCACGCATGCGCTTTGCGGCTGCGACGTCTTCAAGGTCCAAAAACGTGGTCGTCGACGAGGCCCCCCGCCAGACCTTGACCTCCGCACCATCGGGCTCCATCCAGCGCGCCACCACCGGTCCATGAGCCAGGCTGCCGCTCAGATCCGTAGGCCGCCCGTATTTGTAGCGCACCATCGTGATGATGTTCTTCACCTGCCGGGTGTTGTCGAAGCTCGGGAAGGTGTATTGCGCGATCGCAAAGCGCCCCCCACGCGTGAAATCGACCGTAAGCCGGCTTGCCCCCTGCAATCTTGCCGGCTGGCCATTGATCCTATAGGTATCGAACCACTGCTCCGACTCCTTCGCCGGGGTCTTGAAGCCCGCGCGCGCCAGGGCGGCATTCACACGCGCGCGTGTCGCCCCGACCACCGGTACGCCGAAAAATGCCACCTTGTGCGCGCTCGCCACACCCACGCCCAACATCATCACCACGACCGCCGCCGACAGCTGCCGCCAACACCCTTCCGCCTGTCTCACGTTCACACTCTCCCGCGGTCCGCCACGGCATCCGTCCGTTTGCGCCCGTCAAAGCTCCTGTCGTCTCGCCGATCGCGAATAATCCCCATACTCCTCGCTCTCCGAGACGCCCACCACACCCGATATCCACTGCCAAAAATGCCAAGACACGAGGCACATGGTCGGTAAAGACAGCCCCGTCATCACCGCCCCGGCGATATGCACGTCCGTC
>JAJZZU010000319.1 GCA_021797365.1 Pseudomonadota bacterium
GGCCATGGACGATGTCATCGCCGGCAATCCCCTAGTCCGCCAGCTGGTCGAGAATGCCTGGCTGCACCTCTTCCAGATCGACGATGAGGGCCGTATCCATCGCCGCGGATTGGACCGGCAGTGGCGCGCGGTGACAGCGATCGCGGCAGTCCCCGCGTAATCCTGAAGTCTGTTATGGGCGGCATGACCGCACACCGGCAGAGGGATCTCCCTCTGCCGGCCATCACCGGCAGGACGGGAGGCGCCGGAACGGCCGGGGGGATCCCTGCGTCGGCCGGCATGGACTACAACCGGTATAAAAACAGATGAGGAATAATGATGAATCATAAGGGACTACAGAGGTTTCTTGGGGCGATCCGGGGGGTGCTGTTGCCAGGGGGCGTTGCCATCGGCTGCGCCGCCGCTCTGCTTGGGATGCCGCTTAGCGCGCAGGCCGCGACCAAGGACGCGGGGCTGTTTGGGCAAAGCCGGCCAGCAGGTACCGGCGGGATCACGTCCATAAGCGGGGCGGCCGGGGGCGGGCTCGTGCCGTGGGCGCTGATCGCAGGCTATGGCGGCCCCGGACAGGTCGGCTTTACCGCCTCCTACACGCATGCCAGTACCGCCGACTTCAATGCCAACGGCTATGGGGTGGCAGCCGGCATCGACAACCGTGTCGAGGTCTCGCTCACCCAGCAGAACTTCGATCTCGGCAATACCGGGCCGTATCTGGCCGGCGTCCTCGCTGGCACCGCCCCTTCCTGTCCCCCTGGGTCACTGTGCGCCCCGGGGGCGGTGCTCGCCGATAATACCGCCATCAACCAGGACATCATCGGCGTCAAGGTGCGGGTATTCGGAAATGCCCTCGTCCAGGGGACGTGGATGCCGCAGGTGGCGGTGGGTGCCGAGTATCATCACAACGAGGACGGGGCCCTCATGAAGGATTTGGGGGCTAGCGCAAGCGGCGGGAGCTATTACCTGGCGCTCACCAAGGTGTGGCTGAAGGGCCTGCTTGGGCATGTGACCCTGCTGGATGTCACGGTCGATGCCACGCGTGCCAACTATAACGGCCTGTTCGGCTTCGGAGGCCCGACCGACAATCGTTACCACTATGAGCCCGAGGTCTCGGCGGGGGTGTTTCTGGATCCGCATGTGGTGGTTGGCGGGGAATACCGCGCCATGCCCCAAAATGAACTCGCCCTTGGGCCGGCGGTGAGTCAGAGCAACGCCTGGAAGGATGTGTTCATGGCCTACATCCCCAACAAGAACGTGTCGCTGACACTGGCTTATGCCATGCTCGGGCATATCGCCAGCATCCCCAACTCCAACGGGCTCTATACCTCCGTGACCGCCAGCTTCTAGAGGCGGGCGGGGCCCACGGGCCATAGGGTGCGCAGGTCGCCCGCGTCTTCGGGGCGTTGACGCGGCGGACCCTGGCGCATCCCGGACGGTCCGGGCGCGGCATGGGACCATGGACGGCGCCAGGATCCTCCGGCCAGCCGCCGCCTTCAGGGGTGCGGGGAAGTATTCCCGCGCCCCCGTTTTTTTGGATTACACTGGCTTACCAGGCAAGGCGCCCCATCGACGCGGGTGCCAGGGCGCATACGGAGAGCACTATCATGGCCTCACCATCGGAATCCTTGCACAGCACTGTCGCGCAGCAGCGCAATATGTTGACGAAGGCGCTCTACAAGCCGCTACGTGCCTTAAGCGAGCGCTGCGCGCGCGTGTGGGGTGATCGCACCGCCCTGGAGGCCGCGTTGCAGGAGGCCTTCGCCTCGGTGCCTTATTGCAAGTTCCTGTACGTCTTGGATGCGAACGGTCGGCAGATCACCGCCAACATGAGTCGCGATGGTTTATTGGATGAACACTTCGGGCGCGACCGGTCCGATCGCCCCTATGTCCGGGAGGCCATGTTCGAGCGGGATGCGCTGACAAATAGCCGTGGGCAGCACTACCAACAATGGGCGGATCTCGGGGATGGGGGGCAGGCGACGGATTTCGTGCTGTCCGCCGCCTATATCAGTCTGCGTGCCCTGCGCCCGTCTTTGACCGCCATGCAGTTCGTGCGCGCCGCAGATGGCCGTGTGCTTGGTTTCGTGGGGGCCGACTTCGCCTTGCGCGAGTTGCCGCAGGCGCAGGCGCTCTATGAGGACCCGCGCCGCCAGCGGCGGGTCGATGCCGACTATCCGCGACCGGACGCCCCGTCCGGGGCCTCGCGACTTGCGAGCAAGATGGACGCGCAGCTCGATACCGTGATCCGTGTGATGGAGGAGCTGATCCTGGTCCATGGCATTTATCATGTCATGCTGCACTTTTCGAGCAGTCAGGCGGTCGTGTGGGTGGTCGACGACCCCTTCCGGTATCGTCTGCTTGCCATAAACGAACTCACCAATCCCGATATCTGTCTGGCCTACCCGAAATGTCCCTACCCCGGGAATGCGCTGGTCCCGGCCGAGCGTGTCCGCGAGATATTGGATAATATGAGGACGCTGCGCTCGATGGAGGGACGGTTCTATCTGCGCACCGGCACCGTGAATATCTTCAACGGCATGGTGAGCCTGAGCTTCTCCTCGGACTCCTCGCATTACCTCCCCTACGAGGAGTTCTTGAAGATGGACTATTCGTTCTGGATAGACGGCTAATGGGTATCGCCCAGGCGCAATACCCGGTCCAGTAACCGGGGATCGAGTGTCGCCTCGGCCGTGAACTGGCCAAGATACGCCGATTCCTCGGCGCGGGGCGTGCAACATGTTTCGCCGCCGACGTCGATGAAGAGGGCGCTCAGGCCGGCCTCTATGAAGGCCTGGTCGCGTTTGAGAAAGAACTCGGTACAGCAGACGCCCAGAAATGCGTGTATCCCCGCGGCGCGCGGTTGCGCCAACACCATATAAAGACTGTTGCCGCCGATGCGCCGGCGCATGATCGGCCGGTACTTATCGACGAACGAGCGTCTCAGCGAGCGATGCGGGTCATCGAAGGCCTCGAGAAACGCGCAGGGTCCGAGGCGCGCAAAGCCGAGCGCCACATCGCCCATCGATGCTCGTGCCAGGATCGCGCGCTCATAGTCAGGGAAAGCGCCGGGATCGAGTCGCGGCATTCCTGCCAACACGGCCCATGTTGTCTTGTCCTGAAGGTGACAAGTTCCTCGCGCGCCCTTGTCATCGTCGGTGCGCGCCCCGACCATTCCGGCTCGTCGTGCGCCCCGGTTGTCTGGCGGCTACCCTGGCCCTATGAGAAATCCTCCGCCAGGAATCCCGTGACCACGGTCGCGGGATGGGCCGCGTGCGCGCCGGTGTTCCGCCTCTGCCGTGCGTGGGCCACGCCGCTGTTGCCGCTTGGGCTGCTACTAAGAAGGGACCTCGGGAGGTGGTAGCGTGCTACCCATCCCGGGATATCCTCGGGCGGCATGGGCGCGGCCACCCAGTAGCCTTGCATCCGCTCGCACCCGATATCCTTCAATAATCGCGCCTGTTCGGGATACTCCACACCCTCGGCTACGACATCCAGGCCAATATACGCGCGGTCGCGGCGATCCCGCCGATGATGGCGA
>JAJZZU010000320.1 GCA_021797365.1 Pseudomonadota bacterium
ATCCGGGCTGCCGTCCTGGGGTGCTATGAAACCGAAGCCCTTGGCCTCGTTGAACCACTTCACTGTTCCCATTTGCATCTGCGTCTGCCTCTTTTCGTGAAGATTGAAGTGTCTATGACGGATGGGCCGCCTGGACCGTAATACTCTATCCCGCGACCGGAACCCCCGGTACCAGCAAAAGTCCGAGAGCCTTGGAATGTTAGGAAGGATTCGGCGAGGGCATCCGGCCTTCGTGTATCACCCGACCCTGTTCGTCGGTGACCGCCACGTTGATCGGAATGCCGGCCCTGACGCTTTGGGTGACTGTGCAGTAGTTTTCGAAGAGGCTCAGGCATCTTGGGGTCGCGCCCGGGGCGATCAGCGTCACGTCGATGCCGGTGATCCGCAACCGGCCGGAGGCATCGCGCCCGGTGTGCCCCTGGGCACGGGCCCTGAGCGGCCCGGTTTCGGTATGGGATTTATTCAGACAAAAGAGTAGGCTTGCCATCAAGCAATTGGCGACCGCGGCCGCCAGAAGTTCGGTCGGTTGGGGCCCGCTGCCGGTGCCCGTGGGTGGCGGCTCGTCGGTCATCAGGTCGCCTTGCGCGAAGTGCACTGTGAATCGGAAATCCTCGACCTGCGCGATGTCCACAACCAATCCGTCCTGCGCCATGACATGATCTCCTGGGCTTGCCCGTCGAGGCTTTGCTCGGCAGTATAGGATCGTATGAACGAAATTGCAGAGTCCAACCGGTGTCCGTGGCCCGCGGCCTTCATGCGACGCCTGAAGCGTATCTTGCCTGGCGACGGTCTTCTCCAAAAATCCTCGGATGTGACGGTGTACGAGTGCGACGGCCTGCCGGTCTACCGGGCGCGGCCGTTGGCGGTGGCGTTGCCGCGGAGCGTGACTGAGGTTGGGCAGGTGTTGGCCTTGTGTGCGGAGTATGATGTCCCGGTCGTGGCGCGCGGCGCCGGTACCGGCCTGTCCGGGGGCGCGCTTCCTCACCCGGAAGGGATCGTTCTCGGGCTTGCGCGCCTCGATCGCATCGTGGCGATAGACCCGGACAACCGCATGGCGCGTGTGGAGCCTGGGGTCCGCAATCTGGCGATCTCCGAGGCCGCGCGGTCCTTCGGCCTTTTTTATGCCCCGGATCCGTCCTCGCAGATCGCCTGCACGATCGGCGGCAATGTCGCCGAGAACGCCGGCGGGGTGCACTGCCTCAAATATGGCCTCACCACGCACAATATTCTCGCCCTCAAGTTTTTTACCGCAGACGGCACCCTTCACGAGATCGGCGGTCCGACCGCCGAGGCCCCCCTGGATCTGTGCGCCTTGTTGACGGGCTCCGAGGGCTTGCTGGGGGTGGTGGTCGAGATCACGGTGCGGCTATGGCCCCGGCCGCCGACGACCGTGACGTGGCTCGCCGCGTTCCGGTCACTCGAGGATGCCGCGGCGAGCGTGAGCCAGGTGATCTCGGAGGGGATCGTTCCGGCGGGACTTGAGCTCATGGACGGTCTCGCGCTGTCGGCCGCTCAGGACTATACCGGCATCCGTTATCCCGAGGGGTCGGCGGCGGTGGTGCTGGCGGAGGTCGATGGTGACGATCTGGCGGTGGTCCTGGACGGGGAGCGGTTACGCGCGATCTTCGCCGCCCACGGGGCGTTCGCCCTGCAGCAGGCGTCGCATGACGAGGACCGGCGCCGGTTGTGGCTGGGCCGTAAGTCGGCATTCCCCGCGGTGGGACGGCTGGCGCCCGATTACTACTGCATGGATGGCACCATCCCGCGTCGGTCCCTGGTACCGGTGTTGGCCGAGATTGCGGCGCTCTCGCACCGTTACGGACGACCGGTCGCGAACGTCTTCCATGCGGGTGACGGGAATCTCCATCCGTTGATCCTGTACGACGCGGCGATCCCGGGACAACTCGAGCAGGTCGAGGCCCTGGGCGCCGAGATTTTGCGGCTTTGCCTGCGGCATGGGGGCACGATCAGCGGCGAACACGGGGTCGGCGTCGAAAAGCTCGACGGCATGTGCGCGCAGTTTTCGGCCGCTGAACTCGCGGTCTTTCATGCCCTGAAGTCCGCGTTCGACCCGCATCATTTGCTGAACCCGGGCAAGGCCGTGCCCACGCCGGCACGATGCGTGGAGCCTGGGGGCATGCATGTCCACGGGGGGCGTCTGCCGTTCTCGCGCCTCGAACGGTTTTAGGATGAGGCCGGTCGTCATGGCGAGCGCCATCGAGGGCGCGAGGGGCGCATGAGGGACAATGACAGCGCGCAGGCGCTTGCCGCGGCGGTGCGTGCCGCCTACGACGCCGGTACCCCCATCGAGATCGTCGGCGGCGGGACGCGTCGGGCGTTGGGACGGCAACCGACCGGGGCGCCGCTTTCGGTGGCAGGGCACGTCGGCATTGTGGAGTACGACCCGGCCGAGTTCGTGGTGACGGTTCGCGCCGGCACGCCCATCGCCGCCCTCGAGGAGATTCTGGGGCAAGAGCGGCAGGCCCTGGCGGTCGATGTTCCACGCCTTGACGCGACCTCCACCATCGGCGGGGCGCTCGCGATCGGGCTCACCGGCCCTTCGCGCCCCTATAGCGGGGCATTGCGCGATGCGGTGCTTGGCGTGCGCATCGTGTCGGGGACCGGCGAGATCCTGCGGTTCGGCGGACAGGTCCTGAAGAACGTCGCCGGCTTCGATGTCGCACGGCTCATGGTCGGGGCTTACGGTACGCTCGGGCTGCTCCTGGATGCCAGCCTGCGCCTGACCCGGCGCGCCGAGGTCGAGGAGGTGCGTGACCTCGTCCTCGACTGGCCCGCGGCGCACGCCGCCTTGAGGCGCTGGGAGGGCGCCTTACCGGTGACCGGCGCCTGTTATGTCGGCGGGACATTGCATGTGCGTCTGGCGGGGCGTGAGGAGCGGGTGGCGGCGGCGCGCCGGATCGTCGGTGGGGAGACGGGGAAGCCCGCGTTTTTTACGGATATGCGTGACCTGCGTGGGCCGTTTTTCGCGCCATCGGGTGATCTGTGGCGCCTGCTTGTCCCCTCGGGCGCGCCCTGGGAGCCCGAGACCTTGATCGATTGGGCGGGCACGCAGCGCCTCTGGCGGCTTTCGGGAGATCCCGGGCCGGTCTTCCAGTATGCCGCGCGCTGGCGTGGACAGGCCATGCGCCTCATGGGGGGCGATCGCAGCCAAGGTCCGTGGGCGCCGATCGCCCCTGCGACCATGGCGCTCATGGGGCGTATCAAGGCGGCCATGGATCCGCGCGCCATCCTCAATCGCGGGCGACTCTATCCCGATTGGTGAGTGCATCGTAGACGAGATCCAGCCAGTGATGCACGGGGCGATCGCCGTGGCGCGCCAGATGCTGCTGGCAGCCGATGTTGGCGGTTACGACCATCTCCGGATCGGCGCCTGTCAAGGCTTGCCACTTGCGCCGGCCAAGGGCCGTGGCCAGACGCGGATGACGCACGGAGTAGGGTCCCGCTGAACCGCAGCACAGCGCGCCGTCGGCGACCGGGACGAGCGTGTGGCCCAGCGCCTGCAGGATGG
>JAJZZU010000321.1 GCA_021797365.1 Pseudomonadota bacterium
CGTCGGCAAGCGCGCGCGCCAGACGATATTGACCATCGTTGGTGTCCTGGTATTCATCGACCAAGAGGTAGCGCAGGCGCTCCCGCCAGCGCGCCCGGGCCTCGGTATCCTCGGTCAATAGCTGCGCCGGGAGCAGGATGAGATCGTCGAGGTCTATGGCGTTGTAGGCACGCAACCGCTCGACATAGTCGGCATAGACGGCGCCGCCGTCGGGAGATTCAAGGACGGCGGTGGCGGGGGGGATACCGGCATCCTTCCAGGCGCGCACGCGCTGTGCGATCTCCTCGGCCGGGGTGTCGCTGCGCAGCCGCTCCCGGCATAGGTCTTTGATGAGCGCCTCGGCATCCCGCGGATCGAGCAGCGTAAAGCCGTGCCGCAGACCGAGGGCCTGTGTTTCCTCGCGGATGATCTTCAATCCGAGGGCATGGAAGGTCAGGACACTCAAGCCTCGGCGCGCGTTCGCTGGCAGCAACCCGCTCGCGCGTTCGCGCATCTCGCGCGCGGCCTTGTTGGTGAATGTGACGGCGGCGATATGGGCGGGATCGTGGCCGCCGTGCGTGATGAGGTAGGCGATCTTGCGCGCGATCACCGTGGTCTTGCCGCTACCGGCACCGGCCAGGACGAGCACCGGCCCATCGATCAGCCGCACGGCCTCGCGCTGCTGGTCGTTCAAGCCCTCCAGGATCTTCACGGACACCTCGGCGCACAACGGCGGCCACACGCAACCGGCATTCCGCCCGCCCACCGCGCCCAAGCCGATGTCGGGGCCGATGGCGACAAGGCCGGAGGGTTTTGGATCACGATCGATAGGGACGGCACGCGGGCAGTCTAGCGAGGTCTGCGCGCAGCGACAATCTTGACAGGGCGCGCTTTAGCATGCGCGCCCTGAAACGAGGGGATTGGCGGGCGTTGCCCATGCATCTGCGTCCTCTCGGAGCATTTCAGAGCGATATCGTCTCCATATGCGGGACGTACTCCTCGGGGACCGGGAAGTTGCTCAGATCTTTGGCGATGGCCGCGCGCAGGAAGGAGTCCACCCACCAAAAGATGTCATATTCGCGGACGAATCGCTTGAGTTTATGCATGCGCGCGCGCCGTTCGCCGGGCCCCATGGTGATCGCCCGCTGGATCGTCTCGGCCACCTCCTCGACATTGTAGGGATTCACAAGCAGCGCGCCCTTTTGCAGCTGTGCGGCCGCGCCGGCGAACTCCGAGAGGATCAGGACGCTGTTATTCTCCGGGGTGGCGGCGCAGAACTCCTTGGCGACGAGATTCATGCCGTCTTTGAGGGGGGTGATGAGCGCGATCTCGCAGGCGCGGTAATAGGCGAGAAGCTCGGTGCGAGTCAAGCTGCGGAATATGTAGTGGATGGGGACCCACCCCGATTGCGTGAACTGGCCGTTGATCTCGCCCACGAGCCGCTCCATTTCCATCTTCAGGGCATTGTATTTGGGGATGTCCTCGCGGCTTGGCACCACCACCTGGATGAGCGTGGTGCGATGATGCAGTTCGGGGAAGCGCTGGAGGGCATTGCGGAAGGCCTCGAATCGATGACAGATGCCCTTTGTGTAGTCGAGCCGGTCCACGCCCAGCAGGACCTGGCGGCCGGGCAGGTCCTCGTGGAGTTCGCGGGCCTTGCGCACGACCGGCTCGGTCTTGCTGCCGCGCGCGAATTCCTGATAGTCGATGCCGATAGGGAAGGTGCCCACGCGCAGTTCGCGGTTGCCGGCGCGGATCGTGATCACCTGCCCCTTGCCGCTCACCGACAGGTCGGGGGCGACCAGGCGCACGCACTGGAGGAAATTGCGGCGGTCGCGCAGGGTCTGGAATCCGAGCAGATCGTATTCGAGCAGGGCGCGCAACAGCGGAAAGCGCCATGGCAGCTTCATATAGATGTCGAGTGGCGGGAACGGGATGTGGAGAAAAAAGCCCATGCGCGCCGCGATCCCCTGCGCCCGCAATTCCTGACCGACGTTCATCAGATGATAGTCGTGGATCCAGATGAAATCGCCGGGACGCGTGTTTTGCATGATGACGTCGGCGAATCGGCGGTTGACGCGGTTGTAGGCATCCCAGTAGCGCGGCGCGAAATTGCAGTGGGACTGCAGGTCGTGAAAAAGCGGCCAGATCACCTCATTGGCAAAACCGTAGTAGAAATCCTCCTTGTCACGCTGGTTCAGCGCCACGGGTTTCAGTGAGTAGCCGGAATGACGTGTCGCCTCGCGCAACAGCCCCGAAAGCGTCAAGGGATCGGCATCCGAGGTACCGGGCCATCCGATCCAGATCCCGCCGCGATTACGCAATACCGGGGCCAGTGCGCTCACGAGTCCGCCGGAACCGGGGATGAAGGTCCACCGGCCGTCCACCTGCTTGACGACCACCGGCAGCCGGTTGGAAACGACCACAAGCCTATCGCCGCCTTGTGTCATGTCATTCATGACGCCTCCTTTGCGATAGGAGCCGGCAAGGGCTGGGTATGAGCCACCACCTGGTGGGCGAACTCAATACCCTGCTCGCAGAAGGCATGGAAAATGGCCAGGTTGATGGCGTGCTGAACGTCCCTGTAGGCGTCGACATAACCCTCCCGCACGCTGTATGCCACCTCAAAGATCAGCCCCTGGGGCTGGTAATCCGTGAAATGCGCGCGCAAAAATCGCGCACGGCTGTCGTTCTCCACTATACCCTCAATGAGGGTCGCGGCGCGCGCCAGGACCTCATGGTTGTTTTCGTAGGTCAGATAGAGTGTAGACACGAGCGTGCGTTCGCGCATCCGCTTGTAGTTGCGCATGCGGCTTTTGACGATATCGGAGTTGCTGATGATGATCTGCTCGCCCGCTGGGCTGCGAAGGCGCGTGGTCTTCAGACCGATGCGCTCGACTGTTCCCGTGTAGGTATCGATGGCGATGGGGTCGCCGAGGACGAAAGGCTTGTCGAACAGGATCCAAAGCGACGCCAGGAAATCGGCCAGGGTACTTTGCACGGCAAGCGCGAGCGCGACGCCGCCCACGCCAAAGCCCGCGAGCAGGGCGGTGACATTCACGCCCAGGTTGCTGAGCGCCGCGAGCGTCAAGAGCAGCCATAGGAGGATGGTGGCAATAAGCCCCATGGCGACCACGACCGTGCTTCGTTCCCCATCCTGGCTGTGTGCCCGGTAATGATCGATGCCGGCCTTTATGAAGGCGTGACCCCACAATGCGGCCTGCACGAACAGCGCGGTCACGACGATGTCGCCCAGCAGTGCCCGGCTCGGGCCCGGGAGTGTCAGGCGTTCGCAGGCGGCGGCCGCCGCAAGCGTCGCCAGGAACCAGGAATGGGTCTGGCGCGCGGCCTTGTCGAGGAACGCAGGCCAGGTCGCGCCGCCCTGCGCGGCGGCCCCCAGGATCCCCTGGCTCATGCGCAAAACAGCCTTCAAGAGCGCGAATATCAGCCCGAAGACCAGCAGGGCGGTGATCCATGCCAGGGCCGAGTGCCCGGAAAAACGGTAGCGCGCCATCAACCTGGCCATTTTCCAT
>JAJZZU010000322.1 GCA_021797365.1 Pseudomonadota bacterium
GGGGGATAGTCGTAGACGAGCTCGCGCAAGGCCTCGAAGCCCTCGGTGTGCTCGCGGATGAAATGCCGGTCGACACGGCCGTCACGCAGGAGGATATGCACGATCCCGTGGAAGAATGCGACATCGGTCCCTGGGCTTAGCGCCACGTGCAGGTCGCTGCCCGAGGCCGTGGCCGTGCGCCTGGGATCGACGGTGATGAGAAACGGCCCGGGCTTGCGGGCGCGCGCCGCCTCTATCCGACGAAACAGGACAGGGTGGGCGAACGCCGGGTTGGCACCGGCGACGAGGATCACGTCAGCGTGCTCCAAGTCCTCATAACAACCCGGCACCGAGTCCTGCCCGAGGCTCGCCTTATAACCGCTCACCGCCGACGCCATGCACAACCGCGAATTGGTATCGATGTGGTTGGTGCCGATCAGGCCCTTGGCGAGCTTGTTGACGACATAGTAATCCTCGGTGCTGAGCTGTCCGGAAACATAGAAGGCGCAAGCCTCCGGGCCATGCTCGGCAATCACCGCCGCAAAGCGCGATGCGGCCTCGCCGAGGGCCGCGTCCCAGGACACCCGCTCCGGCGAGGCCCCGCGACGCACGCGCCGCAGCGGGCTTGTCAGGCGTTCCTTGTCTATGGTCGCGGCCAGTGCCCGCCCCTTTGTGCACAGCGCCCCGAAGTTGGCGGGATGGTGCGGGTCGCCACGCACCGCGAACACATGTTCGTCGTCATGCTCCAGGATCACGCCGCAGCCGGTGCCGCAATAGGGGCACACCGAGCGCGTCTCCCGGCGCCCGGCCTCGGGCGCGACCTGAATCATCATGGCAGGCCCCTCAATAATGATAGGACACGAACACCCACGCCGCGCGCGTATTCACCGCATAGTGGTCGGCCCGGTAGTCCGCGTACTGCACGCCGGCGACGAGCCCGGGACGGAAGGGGTATATCGCCGACAGGTCCCATTCATGGCCGTAGCGTTCACTCGTATGATAGGCCTGGAACCGGTAGTAGCGGGCCATGAGCTGGGTACCCAATAGCTTTCCGCCGACCGTGACATAGGAACTGCGCAGGCCCGTCGGCGGGGTTACGAGAAACACCTCGGCCCAGCCGTTGAACAGGTGCTTGGTGGCAAGCGGCGTCTGAAATCCGTAGGTCCCGGCGCCATTGCTGCCCATGGCCTCCTCATCGACACGCACGAACGCCGGCCCGATGCCAAAACCACCGCCGGCATGATAATAGCTGGCATGGATGAGTGCGCTGCCGCCCCCCGCCGGGGACTGATGGGCATAATCGGCGTCATAAAGGATGCGCAGGCCCGGGGTGATAGGTGCCTGACCCGCGACCCGGATACCCGCGGTCTCGCTATTGCACACGGCGGGCCCGCCGGGGACGTCACAGCCCGCCGCCCCGGGGATGGCGGTGTGAGCGCGGTTTTCGTAGGTGTAGCTGTAGACCGATGCCACACTCTTGGGCGCGAACAGGTAACTTGCGTTCAACAAGGTCACGCGCGCCGGTATGAGCGCGTTCAGGATATCCTTGATGCGCCAGCTGTAGGCCGCATACAAGGTGAGGTGCCGGAGGCTGTGGTTCGCCAGGCTTACGGCATCAAAGGTCTGCATGTTTTGGCGGAAGTCGACGTTGCCCACGAACCGTCCGTTGTTCAACACAATGATCTGGCGGCCGGCACGCATAGTCGTGGCCGGCAGCCCCGAGTAGCTCAAATAGGCCTGATTCACGTTGGTCGCCGCAGCGTCCGGGATGACCGGGTACTGGGTCTTGTGATTCAAGAGGCTGTTGTAGTCGTTCACGAAGCTCGCGACATTGATAAGCTGCAACAAGACACGCAGGTGCTCATAGCTTCCGGTCTCATAACCAAGCAGCGTGCGCAGGGTAAAGGCGTGCGCCTCCTTCTTCCCCGGTTGCTTTACGATCTCATAACGAGGCCGTAAGGACAGATCGATGGTTCCGTGCGTCAAGGCATACCCCAGCCCGTGGGCCGATGCCGCCCCCGCGGTCGCGGCCAGGAGCGCCGCAACCGCCATCCTCTGCGCATTCCGCATACTGCTACTTCCTCCCTTAGGACATTTTATGCAAAGCGGTTTGTGTGAACCCGAGTCGATCCTTCAGTCGCTCTCGATGGCCGCCCCCTTGGGGACCGATGGGGTCCCGGTGGCGATTTCCTGGGTTGCAAGCACCCAGCGCCGGCCACGGGCCTGTACGAGCAGTGTCGCCGCCATGGCCAGACCCGCGAACACCGCAAAGCCGCCGCGATAGCTCGCCGTGGCCTGCTTTACGATGCCGAGGACAACCGGAAGATAGAAACCGCCGATGCCGCCGGCGGCGCCTATGAGGCCGGTCATGAGGCCGCGGCGCTCCGGCCAACGCAGCGGGACCATTTGGAAGGTCGCGCCATTGCCGACACCAAAACCAAGGTAAAGCGCGAACAGGGCGGCAATCCCGACCGCAGGCGCCGGCACGAAAAACGCGAATACGAGATCGACGAGCGCGATACCGGAAAGGGCGTAGCGCAGAATGCGTGGACCGCCCGCATGGTCGGCCAGCAGGCCGCCCAGGGGGCGCACCGTGGCCCCGGTAAAGGCAAGCCCGGCCATGAGCAGGCCGGCGGTGACTTTGGGGATATGGTAGAGGGCGATCAGCAAGACGCTGACGTAAGCCGACATGCCCACGAAGCCGCCGAAGGTGATCGCGTAGATGAGAAAGAACGCCCAGGCATCGCCTTCACGAAACACCCCGCGCTGCACGGACGGCAAAAGCGCGACCATGAAGGCCATGCCAAAAACCGGTAACAACAACACCGCGGGATGGCCGCTGACACCGAGCCATCCCTGGTGAACAACCATGACGAGTACCGCGAGAAAAACGAGACTTCCCCAAAATCCCATGAGCGCCCGGGGGACGGAGCCGGCCTTGGGCGCGCGGTCATGGCCCCACACCCACAAGGCGAGCGCGGCGAGCGCCAAAAGCGGCAATACCGCAGTCATGGCCGATTGCCAGCCATAATGGCGGGCAAGCGGCGGGAACAGGACACCATCCAGGACCGCGCCAATGTTACCGGCCGCGGCAAGCCCCAACACCAGGCCCTGCACCTTGGGCGGATAGCCGCTGCCGGCCATGGGCAAGGCCACCGCGAAACTCGCCCCGCCCACCCCGAGCAACACACCCAGGACCAGCAGAACGCCCAAGGTGGGGGCCACCGGCGCGAACAACAAATACAGGGGCGTGAGCGCCGAGAGCATGATGCCCATGAGCGCGATCGTGCGTCCGTTGAGCGTCTGGTAGAGGTGACCGAGCGGCACCCGCAGCAACGCGCCGCTCAGTACCGGCACCGCCACCAGGAATCCCATGGTGGCCGGGGCTAAGTGCAGGTGTGGCCCCATATAAGGGGCCAGGGGGCCAAATAATAGCCAGACCGTGAAGCCGGTATCAAAATATAAAAAGCTCGCCACGAGCGACCGCCAGTCGCCGCTACGCAGGTGATCCCAAATCT
>JAJZZU010000323.1 GCA_021797365.1 Pseudomonadota bacterium
AACACGACGACGGCGCTTTACATGGAGTCCTGCGTGCATTGCGGGCAGTGCGCCGAGGCCTGCCACTACTATGTCCAGACCGGCGACCCCCAATACGTCCCGATCTGGAAGATAGAACTGTTGAAGAGGGCCTACAAGCGGGAGATGGGGCCGCTCTCGCCACTCTACCGCCTGTTCGGTCTGAAAAAGCGGGTCACCCTGGACGATCTCGAAAAATGGCAGGAACTCATCTACGACAGCTGCACCATGTGCGGGCGATGCGCGCTCGTATGCCCCATGGGCATAGACATCCCGTCGCTCGTTCTGGCTGCGCGGCACGGGATGCAGGCCGCGGGCCTCGTCCCCCACGACCTCTGGGAGCCCACGGAGCGCGCCGAGCACGAAGGGAGTCCGCTCGGTGCCACGCCCAAGGTCCTGAAGGAGCGCATCGCGTGGCTGGCAGACGACAACGGCGTGGATATCCCCCTGGATCGTGACCAGGCGGATATCCTGGTCACGGTATCATCGATCGAGATCATGAAATATCCGCAGTCCATCGTCGCGCTCGCCAAGGTCATGAATCATGTCGGCGCCTCCTGGACCTTCCGCAGCGACGGTTACGAGGCGACCAATTTCAGCATGTTGTCGGGGGATCGCGGAGGGCAGCGCGACGCCACCATGCTGCTGATCAACGCGGCGCTGGCCGTCAAGGCCAAGATCGTCATCCTGCCGGAATGCGGGCATGCCTATCAGGCCTTCCGCTGGGCGGGGGCCAACGTCTACGGAAAGCCGCTGCCATTTCGTGCGCTCCACATCTCCGAATACATGGCCGAGGAGATTCGCGCCGGACGGCTGACAATGAAACCGGATCCGCGGTCAATGACGTTCCACGATCCCTGCCAGGTGGCGCGCCGCGGCGGCGTCTGCGAGGCCCCTCGCGAGATATTCAAGGCGCTCGGCGCGGATCTGCATGAGATGAGCGCAACGCCGGGGGCGAACTGGTGTTGCGGCGGAGGCGGCGGCGTCGTGACCATACATCGCGCCGATTCCCTACGTCACCGCGTCTTTCACCTGAAGATGCAGCAAGTGGAAGATACCGGCGCGGACGTCCTGGTATCCAGCTGTTCGAACTGCCGGCTGACGTTCGATGACGGACAGGCCTTCTTTCATTGGGACAAGACCGCCCACAGCCTGCTCGAGCTCGTGGCCGACAATCTCGCCGAAAGGCACTGAGAGACCCGCACATGGCAAAAAGAACAGTCACGGTGGATCCCGTCACGCGCATAGAGGGGCATCTGCGCATCCAGGCGGACATGGACGGCTCGGGCGCCATTACCAAGGCATCCAGCTCGGGAACCATGGTGCGCGGCGTGGAGATCATCCTGCAGGGACGCGATCCGCGCGACGCCTGGGCCTTCGCCCAGCGCATCTGCGGCGTGTGCACGCTGGTGCATGGCATCGCCTCGGTGCGCGCAGTCGAGGATGCGTTGCATTATCCGATCCCGCGCAACGCCGAGATCATCCGCAACCTGATGATCGCCGCCCAGTTCGTGCACGATCATGTGATGCATTTTTACCAACTACACGCCCTGGATTGGGTGGACGTGGTCTCCGCCCTGAAGGGCGATCCGGCGAAGGCGTCCGCGCTGGCACAGTCGATCAGCAATTACCCGCGGTCGTCGCCGGGCTATTTCTCGGCCGTCAAGGATAAGCTTGCGCGTTTCGTGGATTCCGGACAGCTGGGCATCTTCGCCAACGGCTATTGGGGTAATCCGGGATACCGGCTGCCGCCTGAGGCCAACCTCATGGCGGTGGCGCATTACCTGGACGCGCTCGCTTGGCAGCGCGAAGTGGCCAAGCTGCACGCGATCTTCGGCGGCAAGAACCCGCACCCGAATTTCGTTGTGGGTGGGGCGCCGACGGCGATCAGCGTGGGTCCGGGCGAGAAGGGTGATGGCGCGACCGCCGTGGACATGACCGGCCTCGAGATCGTGCACGGGGTCATAGGCGAGATCCGCCGCTTTGTGGATCAAGTCTATGTGCCGGATACGCTGGCGATCGCAGGTTTTTACAAGGACTGGTTCCGCACCGGCGAGGGCGTGGGAAATTTCCTCTCGTACGGGGAATTTCCGGAGAAGTCCATCAACGACCCGGGTAGCTTCATGATCCCGCGCGGTGCGATCGTCAATCGCGACCTCTCGCACGTCGAAGAGGTCGATTTGCGCGATCCGCGGCAGGTCCAGGAATTCGTGGCCCACTCCTGGTACAGCTATTCCACGGGCAAGGACAGCGGATTGCACCCGTTCGTTGGCCAGACGACGCTCGATTACACTGGTCCGAAGCCGCCCTACGCGAGCCTCGCCATGGACGCGAGCTACTCGTGGATCAAGGCGCCGCGCTGGAAGGGCAAGGTCATGGAGGTAGGACCCCTGGCGCGGGTGCTGACGGCCTACGCCCAGGGCAACAAGGAGGTCCACGAACTGGTCGGGATGGCCCTGCATAAGCTCGATTTGCCGCCCCGGGCGCTGTTTTCCACGATGGGGCGTACGGCCGCGCGCACGCTCGAGTCGAAATGGATCGCGGACGCGATGGAGGGGTGGTATCAGGAACTGATGGGCAATATCCGCAAGGGTGAGCTTAAGACCTTCAATGAGACGCTGTGGGAGCCGGATTCATGGCCCGCTCGCACCCAGGGGGTAGGTTTTACGGAGGCGCCGCGCGGGGCCCTGGCGCACTGGGTCGTGATCAACGACGGACTGATCGAGAACTACCAGGCGGTCGTGCCCAGCACCTGGAACGCCGGACCGCGGGACGCGGCCGGACAGGAGGGGCCCTATGAGGCCTCTCTGCGCGGCCTGCGGCTCGCAGTCGCCGACCAGCCGCTCGAGATTTTGCGCACGATCCACAGTTTTGACCCCTGTATCGCCTGCGCCGTGCATATGGTCGACCCTGAGGGGGAGGAGATGTTGCAGGTGAAGGTCGTATAGTGGGGCCAAGGTCGCAGGGCGGTGGAGGGGCGATGCACGAAATGGCGTTGTGCGAGAGTCTGGTGGCGATTATAGAGGGCGAGGCCGTGTCCGGGAGCTTTCGTCAGGTGTACAGCGTCAGTCTCGAGGTGGGCTTCCTCGCCGGAGTGGAGAAGGATGCGCTTCAGTTCGGCTTCCAGGCGGTGACGCGCGGTACGGTGGCGGAAGGTGCCGTGTTACGGATCCTGCCCGCGGCCGCACAGGCGGAATGCCCATTATGTGGCTGGCAGCAGACCGTGTCGGAGCCCATCAGGCTATGCCCGGTGTGCGATGGCCCGTTGAGCCTGAGCGGCGGACGCGAGCTGCGCATCAAGGAGATGGAAGTGGAGTAGTCTGCCAAATGGGGGTGGGGTGATGTGCAGCGTGTGCGGATGTGGCGGCAGCGATCATAAGCATGAACGTGACCACGATCATGGGCACGATCATGGGCAGGACACGGCCAGGACGCACGCGAGGCGCGATTCCTCCGGGGATCTCCCGCGTTTTACCC
>JAJZZU010000017.1 GCA_021797365.1 Pseudomonadota bacterium
GAGCACCAGGCCGTCGGCGAAGCCCGCGTTCGGCGCGCACGAATGGTTCACGAAATCGTCGGCCGCGCCCGAGGGGCCCAGATAGAGATCGTCTCCCACCTGCAGGTGATAGTCCCCAAAATCGACCTGCGCGCGCGAAAGGAGCGGCCCGCTAAACCGGATCAGCGTGGTACCTGCCGCAATGGGTACGCTGGCGAATACGCCGCGCCCATGCTGCGGGCTTTCGCGGACATAGATCATGGCAGCGACCTCCTCCCCCCTCATGTTACACTGTCTCTTATGCGTGCCTACCTGGAGCTTATGCGTCATATCCTCGACCACGGGGTCGCCAAAGGTGACCGCACCGGCACCGGAACCTTGAGCGTATTCGGATACCAGATGCGCTTTGCGCTCGACGAGGGCTTCCCGCTGGTCACGACCAAGCGCCTGCACCTGCGCTCCATCATCCACGAGCTTCTGTGGTTCCTCAAGGGGGACACGAATATCCATTATCTGCATGAGCAAGGGGTCCACATCTGGGATGAATGGGCGGATGCCGATGGCAACCTGGGGCCCATCTATGGGGCCCAGTGGCGCTCGTGGCCGGCAGCGGATGGCCAGACCATTGACCAGATTCGTGATGTCGTCGAGACCATCCGGCGCGATCCCGACTCCCGCCGGCTCGTCATATCGGCGTGGAACGTGGCGGCCCTGCCGCGGATGCGGCTTGCCCCCTGTCACGCGCTCTTCCAGTTCTATGTCGCTGATGGCCGGCTTTCCTGCCAGCTCTACCAGCGCAGCGCCGACGTCTTTCTCGGTGTGCCGTTCAATATCGCCTCCTACGCACTGCTTACGCACATGGTGGCGCACGTCACTGGCCTTCAGGTCGGAGATTTCATTCACACGCTGGGCGACGCGCATCTCTATCGCAACCATATCGATCAGGCACACGAGCAACTGGCACGCGCACCGCGCCCGCTGCCGCGGCTTGCGCTGAACCCCGATGTCACCGATCTCTTTGCGTTTCGTTTCGAGGATGTCGAGATCCGTGGCTACGATCCCCATCCGGCCATCAAGGCCCCGGTCGCGGTATGAGGCTCGCGCTGCTCGTGGCGGTCGCGCGCAATGGCACCATCGGTCGCGACAATGGCCTCCCTTGGCACCTGCCGGACGACTTGCGCCGGTTCCGGGCGCTTACGCTCGGCAAGACCGTCATCATGGGCCGCAAGACCCATGAATCGCTGCCTGGCGCCCTGCCGGGCCGGCATAGCATCGTCGTATCGCGGGATAGCGGGTACGTGGCCGCACGAGAGGATGCGGAGGTCGTCGGCTCCCTGGACGACGCCTTGGGGCGGGCGCGCTCCACGGAGGTGTTCATCATCGGTGGGGCGAGCCTCTATGCGCAAACCCTGGCCCGCGCCGACCGCCTCTATCTAACGGAGATCGACGCCGATGTGGCGGGCGACGCCTTTTTCCCCCGGTTTGACCGCGCCGACTGGGAGACGATCGCCGACGAGGCGCATTACGCCGATGATCGCCACTCCCACGCCTTCCGCTTTCTGACCCTCGAACGGCGCCCGCGCCCTCCAAGAGGCGGCTAGGCGAACGACCCCATCAGTTGTTCCGCGAGCGCACGCTGGGCCGGGTTACCTTCCGCGCATACCTCTTCGAGTATCCCGCGCGCACCATCCTTGTCGCCCATATCGATGTAGACGCGCGCCAGATCGAGCTTGGTGTCAATGGCCTGGCCGTCGGTGTGTATGTCGGCCTCGAGCACCAGCTCGCCCTCCTCCGCCCCACCCGACACCGCCTCAAAAGGCGGCTCGCCGGCAAACAGTGTCTCGCGGGCTCGTTGATCGGGTGCGGAATTCCCCAGATCCAGATCGCGGGCCGTCAGATCCTGGGTCTCGTCTTCGTCGAACCGGATCGCGAACTCGTCAGCGCCCCCATCCGTCTTGGCCGCAGGCTCCAGGGAGTGATCCCACTGAAAGTCGACAGACTCGGCCTGAGCATCCTCAGCCGACGAGGCGTCCGGGAGGCGCCCCTCCGTATCTTCCACGAGCTCTGATGGGCGCCCCAGGTCGAGCGAAAAGTCCAAGACGCCGTCATCATTGAGCCCGGATTCGGACTCCTTCTGATCGGCGATAGCAGGTTCGGCCCGTAGGGACCCTAGAGATTCCGTGTTCAGGACCTCATCACCCGTAGACCAGTCCAGGGATCCCTCCCCGTCATCGAGGCCGGCCGGTGCCGCCCGCGGCGCGGATACCTCCGCGAGCTCGCGCGCCACGGCCGCGAAATCGATACGATCGGAGAGCCCTGCGCCGGATGCCGGCTCATCGTCACCTGTCACCACACCCGCGTCAGGCTGCGAGATCCGTGCATTGCCCTTAAAAAGCGGATTAGACGGATCAAGCTTACGTCCCAGCTCCTCGACCTTTTGCCACGCCGGGCCACGGCCCTCGGAGGCCGCATAGATCTCCTCGGCGACGATCTCAAAGGCCTTCTTGTCATGGCGCTGGAGATAGATCTCGAGCAGCTTCAGCTTCAACTCCAGGCGTGCTGGCTCCTTGGTCGCGGCCTCTCGCAGGATCTCCTCGGCTTGTTCGTCGCGCCCATAGGCGAGATAGACATCCGCCTCCGCCAAGGGATCCACCTCGTCGGCATGCAGGGCACCGCCGGCATTACCCTGACTGAACTCGCTCAAAAACGAGACGTCCGGGGTCTTTGGCAATCCCGCCGTATCAGGCATCTGCCCTTCCGAACTCAACCCGCCCCCCGACAGGATGCTTTCTTCAAACTCCGCCATGCTCTGGCGCCGCCTGCGAATCGCGAGCAATCCGCCGCCAAGGACGATCACCAGCAAGGCCCCTAGGATGGGGGTACGTTCCGAGGTCAGCAGGGTCGACAGAAATGACGGCGCGGGCGATGGCGGCGGCAGCGGCCTGACCGGTGCGGTGATCCGGTGTACGGGTAGGATCGCATGGGGCTTGATCGCAGCGGCATCGGGCATGGCATGCCCGACCGGCTGCGTGGCGGCCGCCGGGACGGCCTTGGCGATGGCGCCTGTGGCGACCACCGGGGCATGGGCGGCACGCGCCGCGGCCTGCCGCTGCAATAATGCGAGCTCCTGATCTTCCAGGGTCATGAGCCGCCGGGTCTTCTGCAGTTCCTTTTGCAGGCGTTGCACGCGGCGCTCGAACGAGGTCGAGCCGCCCTTGCCGCCACCACCGGCCCCGGCGACCGTAGTCAGCCGCGCGGCCTCGATATGCAAAGGCCGCTGCACGGCCGGCACCAGGCGCGCCTGCGTCAATGTCCCGGCCACACCGGCACTCGCGCGGGTGGCACTCGCCGGGGTTTGCGCAAGTTGCATCTTGTAATGGCGCCAGGCCCGGTCCTGGGACGCGAGCCACATCGTGGCATGGTGCGCACTGAGCGCGCGAATCTCCTGCGCCGTCGGGATTTTCAGCACGGCCCCCGCGCGCAAGTCATTCACGTTCCTGTGAAAGAACGCCCCCGGATTCGTGCGCAGAAAGGCCTCCAACGCCTGCGGGATAGTGCCGCCATGAGGCGCTGTGCGGGTCGCCACCGCCCACAGCGTCTCCCCGGGACGGACGACGGTGGTCGCCGGCCGCCGTGATCGCTGCGGTCGGACCGGCGCCGAGACAGCCGCCGCGGCGATCGACCGCAGCTGGGGCATCGGTCCGCCCTGCGGCAGCATCGTGACTCCGTTTGTCGGGTTCAGGAGCGCCGTATACATGTGCAACAGGGAGCCGCCCGACCAGCGCACATGCAGCAGAAAATGCAGAAACGGCTCATTGATCGGTTGGCGACTCTGCAACATGATCTCATAGCCGCTGCCAACGCGCCGTACGCGGCAGTGGATCGCGCGCAGGGCCCGCGATTTCCGGAGCCCCGCGGCCGCGAAGTCGGCACCGGACGCGATCGCCACATGCACGGAGTGACGCTCGTTGCGGTGTAGTGACAAAAGCGGGATCTCGGCGCGCAGCGGTTGCCCCAGGTTGGAGGTGACCGTCAGCGACCCCAGGCCCAGGGCCTGCGCGAGTGGCGCATAGAATAGCGCGGTCGCCCAGAGGATCGGGACCATTCTCGACCGATGTTTGCGATTCTTCGCCATTACGCCTGCTCCTGGGGGCCCATTTCGCTCCCCGAGATTTCATGGATTTCGAGGGTCTTCTTGAGAAATCCCTCGAATTGGTTCTTCGGACTATAGACTATAAAAACGTCGCCACCAAACGCTCGGCGATCTGGATACTGTTCAAGGCCGCGCCTTTGCGCAGATTGTCCGACACTACCCACAGATCGAGCCCGCGCGGGTGCGACAGATCCTCGCGGATGCGACCCACGAACACCGGATCGCGTCCCGCCGATTCGGTGACCGCGGTCGGGTAGCCGCCCGCCCGGCGCTCGTCCAGGACCACGACCCCAGGGGCCTTTTCGAGCAGCGCACGCGCTGCCGCAGCCGTCAGTTTCTCGCGGGTCTCGATATGCAGGGCCTCGGAGTGGCCGTAGAGCACCGGCACCCGCGCGGTCGTGGGATTCACGCGAATCGAGGGGTCACCCATGATCTTGTTCGTCTCCCACACCATCTTCATCTCTTCTTTGGTATAGCCATTTTCGAGAAAGACATCAATATGGGGCAACACATTGAAAGCGATGGGCTTGGGATAGACCTTACTGGTCACAGGCTGGCCCGAGAGCACCGCGCGCGACTGCGCTGCCAGTTCTTCCAGGGCCTCTTTCCCGGTGCCTGATACTGATTGATAGGTACAGACGTTGATACGCTCGATGCCGACCGCATCATAGAGCGGCTTCAAGGCCACCACCATCTGGATGGTCGAGCAATTGGGATTGGCGATGATCCCGCGCGCCGTGTATCGCGCGATATCCTGCGGATTCACCTCGGGCACCACCAGCGGAATATCGTCTTCGTAGCGGAAATGGGCGGTGTTGTCGATGACGACGCAGCCGGCGGCCGCCGCCTTCGGGGCATAGATCGCGGAGATCTCGCCGCCCGCCGAAAACAGACCGATCTGCACCTTGCTAAAATCGAAGGTCGCAAGGTCGAGCACCGTAAGCTCGTTATCGCCCGACCGCACCTTGGCCCCCACCGAGCGTTGCGAGGCCAGCGCATAGAGATGGCGTACCGGAAACTTACGTTCCGCGAGCATCGCCAACATGACCTCGCCGACCGCGCCGGTCGCCCCCACCACCGCGACATCGAAAGTGTGCGTCATACCTTATAAGACTCCGGGCCTCAAGGCCGCTTCACGGAAAATCAAGAGAGCGCGGATCGTAACGCCGCGACCACGGCGTCCCCCATGGCGCGGGTAGAGACCGCGGCCGGCCCGCCCTCGCGGATGTCGGCCGTGCGCAGGCCGCTATCGAGCACCGCCGATACCGCCGCCTCGACGCGTGCGGCTAATGACGGCTCGTGAAAGCTATAGCGCAGCATCATCGCCACCGACAGGATGGTGGCCAACGGATTGGCGATACCCTTGCCGGCGATATCTGGTGCCGAGCCATGGATGGGCTCATAGAGCCCGCGGTCGGTCTCATTCAACGACGCCGAAGGCAGCATCCCGATCGAGCCGGTGAGCATGGCTGCCGCGTCCGACAGGATGTCGCCGAACATATTGGTCGTGACCAGCACATCAAACTGCTTGGGGGCCCGCACCAGCTGCATGGCGGCGTTATCGACATACATATGGGTGACCGCGACGTCCGGATAACGGCTGGCGACGCGCGTCACCACCTCGCGCCATAGCTCGGTGGCCTCGAGGACATTGGCCTTATCCACTGAGCACACCCGGTGGGCGCGGGTGCGGGCGGTCTCGAAGGCGCGCACCGCCACCCGCTCGATCTCCGATTCGGAATAGACAAGCGTGTTGAAGCCCTGGCGTTCGCCGGTATCCAGCGTGCGTATACCGCGCGGTTCCCCGAAATAGATGCCGCCCGTAAGCTCGCGCACGATCATGAGATCGAGTCCGGCAACCACCTCGGGACGCAGCGTCGAGGCGCCCGCCAGCTGCGGGTACAGGATCGCGGGCCGCAGGTTGGCAAAAACGCCCAATGCCGCGCGCAGGCCGAGCAGGGCCTTCTCGGGCCTCAGGGCGATCGGCAAGGCCTCCCATTGGCGTCCGCCGACCGCCCCGAGCAAAATGGCATCGGCCTCGCGGGCGAGCTTCAGCACCTCCTCGGGCAACGGCTGGCCGTGAACGTCATAGGCCGCGCCCCCGACTAGGCCGTATTCGATCTCCACGGCCAGGCCACTCTCGTCGCGCAGGCATTCCAGTACCCGCACCGCCTCCGCCACCACTTCAGGCCCAATACCGTCGCCTGGCAATACCGCCACCTTTTTCACGAATGCCCCCTCGCCGGCGCAAACAACCACGGCGCCTCGTTTCGTCTGCGCGCCTCGTAGTCGCGGATCTCGTCCTCGTGGGCGAGCGTCCAGCCGATATCATCGAGTCCCTCGAGCAGGCATTCCTTGCGGAAGGCATCGATCGCGAAGGTGCCAATCTCCTCGTCTCCCGCGAACACCCGCTGGCAGCGCAGATCGATCGTCAACGAATACCCCACGGTCGCCTCCACCGCCGCGAACAGCCGATCGATCACCGCCTCCGGCAACACCACCGGTAGCAGGCCGTTTTTCAGGCTGTTGTTGTAAAAGATGTCGGCGAAGCTTGGCGCTACGATGGCACGGATACCGTATTCGAGCAGGGCCCACGGGGCGTGCTCGCGCGACGATCCGCAACCGAAGTTGCCGCGCGCAAGCAGTATGGACGCACCCTGGTAGCGGGGCTTATTCAAGACGAAATCCGGATTGGGCGTACGCGGCGTCTCCTGACCCGGCTCACCGTGATCGAGATAACGCCAATTATCGAACAGGTTGGCGCCAAAACCGGTGCGCGCCACGGCCTTCAGGAATTGCTTGGGGATGATCGCATCCGTATCGACATTCAAGCGGTCGAGCGGGACGACGAGGCCCGTTTCCTTCTCAAAGCGTTGCAAATACCCCTCCCAGCCTTAAAGATCGTGGCGGATATCGACGAAGTGCCCGGCGATGGCGGCCGCCGCCGCCATGCGTGGACTGACCAAGTGGGTGCGGCCGCCCTGGCCCTGGCGCCCCTCGAAATTGCGATTCGAGGTCGACGCGCAGCGCTCGCCGCTCTCCAGGCGATCGGCGTTCATGGCCAGACACATGGAGCACCCCGGCTCGCGCCACTCAAAACCGGCCTCGGTGAATATCCGGTCGAGCCCTTCGGCCTCGGCGGCGCGCTTGACGAGACCCGACCCCGGGACCACGAGCGCCCGCCGTACCCCGGGGGCCAGCCGATGCCCGGCGACCGTGGCCGCCGCGGCGCGCAGATCCTCGATGCGGGCATTCGTGCAGGATCCGATGAACACCACGTCGACGGCGATGTCGGTGATCGCCGTCCCGGGGCGCAGATCCATATAGGCCAAGGCAGCCGTCAGGGCCTCGCGCCGCGCCGGGTCACGTTCGGCGGCGGGATCCGGTACTCGTCCCTCGACCGAGACCACCATCTCCGGCGAGGTCCCATAGGTCACTTGCGGTGCAAGCGCACTCACGTCGATCTCCCATTCCTGGTCGAACCGCGCGTCAGCATCACTCACATAGTTGCGCCACGCCGCCACGGCACGCTCCCAAAGCGCGCCGGTGGGCGCAAACGGGCGCCCCGCCAGATAGCGGATGGTAGTGTCGTCCACGCCTATCAGGCCAGCCCGGGCGCCAGCCTCGATGGCCATGTTGCACAGCGTCATGCGCCCCTCCATGGACAAGGCGCGCACTGCGGAGCCCGCGAATTCGATGGCATAGCCGGTGCCGCCGGCGGTCCCGAGCCGGCCGATCACGGCAAGCGCCATGTCTTTGGCGCCGACACCCGGTGGGAGCGTACCCTCGAGACGCACACGCATGGTCCGCGAACGTTTTTGCAAGAGACACTGCGTCGCCAGCACCTGCTCGACCTCGGAGGTGCCGATACCGTAGGCAAGCGCGCCGAATGCCCCATGAGTGGAGGTATGCGAATCGCCGCACACTATGGTCATCCCCGGGAGCGTCGCGCCCTGCTCGGGTCCGGTAACATGCACGATCCCCTGGCGGACATCGTCCATGGCAAAAAGCGGGACCTGAAAATCCCGGCAGTTCTGCTCGAGGGCCTCGACCTGTCGGCGTGACGTGGCATCCGCGATACCGAGCGCCCGGTCGCGGGTCGGGACATTGTGGTCGGCGACTGCGAGATTGGCATCCGGCCGCCAGAGCCCGCGGGCGCGGGCGCGTAGGCCCGCAAAGGCCTGCGGGCTCGTCACCTCGTGAAAAAGGTGGCGGTCGATATAGAGAAGGCACGTCCCATCGGCCAATTGCCGGACCACGTGGCTATCCCACAACTTGTCATAAAGCGTCTTTGCCATCGAAATCCGCCTGATAAAATGCGCCCATGGTACGCAAAGGGACCGCCAATGCCAATATTGTCCGGCCGCGCGGCGGTCATGCCACGCGTCTCACATCTCGACAGGATCGCACCGGTAGCCGACAATAACGGCCATCGATAGTGACCGGGGCCCGCATGCGTCCCATCCCGATCCAGGATCCCGTCATGACCTTCCTGCAACTCCTTCAGGCCCTGGAACAACGCCTCGGCCATGTGCATCTCCCGGTACGGCCGCAGGCCGCAGGCCTCCCGGACGTCTTCGAGGGCTGCGGGCTCCATCATGAGCTTGCCGTCACGCTGGTGCGCGCCATCTACACCGAGAACCGCTGCCGCCATGTCCGCGATTGGGTATCGGCCGAGGCCTGTTTGCGCGCCGTCGCGCCCATCCATGCCGCCGTCGCGCACGCCGATCACACCGACATCGACACCTATCGGTTCTCGGAGGGATTCCTGGCCGCGGTGCAGGCGGTATTCGAACACAAACCGAGGTCACGGCCACCCAAGTCCCCGGAACCCCGTGGCCAGATCCTGTCATTCCCTCTGGCGCGCCGGCGCGCGCACCATTAAAAAGCCGGCTCGACAGGCGCAATGCGCCGGCGCGCGATGATGGCAAACCCGACCGCAGCGACCGCGGCCGCCGCCAGGAACATCCCCTCGCGCCCGAGCGCCACCCACAGATACCCGCTCATAGCCGCCCCGGCCGCCGCCCCGGCGCCGGCGGCCGTGCCATAGATGGCCTGGGCGCGGGCCTTGGCACCGGGAGCCGCAAAACGGCTCACGAGCCGTACCGCAACGGCGTGATAGAGTCCGAAGGTGAAGGCGTGAAAGGTCTGCGCGAGCGCAAGGAGCGGCCATGATCGCGGAAACAGCGCGATCAGTACCCAGCGCACGACGGCGAGCGCGAATGTAAAAGCCAGGAGTCGCGATTCGCGAAAATGCGCGAAAAACCGCCCGGCCTGCCAAAATACCAGCACCTCGCAGATCACACCCAGCGCCCACAGGGCACCGATGGCCGCCGTGCTGTAGCCGTAGTGCGCGAGATAGAGCGAGTAGAAGGTGTAATAAGGACCGTAGCTTACCTGCATCAGAAAACAGGCCGCGAGAAATGGCAACAGTCCCCGCTGGATCGGCCGCCGTGCGCCGCTCGCCACCGGCGAGGTAAACGGCGCGAGCCCGAGGGTTGCAAGCCACAGCCCGAAGAGCAGCATGGCGATGACCGGCACGACCGTCGCCGCCCCGAAGCGGCCCAGGACCGGTCCGAGGCCGAGCACGGCGATGATAAACCCGATCGATCCCCATAGGCGGATGCGTCCATAACGATCGCCGTGGAAGGCCAGGGTGCTGGCCTCCACCGGCGGCAGCGTGGCATACCAAAAGAAGCTGAAGGCCATCATGACCGCCGCCATGGCCACGAAACCGTGCGCCCAGGGGATGGTGAGAAAACACGCGAACGCCAGTATGGCGCCGCCGCGCACCGCCGTCATCCGGTGCCCAAAGTAGTCGCTCAAGGCGCCACCGACATAGGGGGCTATGACCCGCGAGAGCGCCAGCAGGGCCATCAGATCTCCCAACGCCCGCGGCCCGAAACCGCGCTGGCGCAGGTACAGCGGCCAATAGGGCACAAGCGCCCCGAGCGCGCTGAAGTAGCACGCATAGAACGCCGATCGCGGCCAATCGCCGTGGGGGCGACGGGGACTCAAGGACACTCCCCCGGGCGGCGCGCCCTCCGCTGCCCTATCCAGGGGCGAATTCCCGGGCACCGCGGACCGGGCGCAAGGCGCGCGCCCAAAGAATATGAGGGGATGGCGGGCACGGGGACGGCCTATGATCCGAGTTTGGGGCGCTTGTCCTGGGATCCCGTCACGCCCACCACTAGTCGGGACGGGCGGGTATGCGCGGTGTGGGACTGGTCACTTCGGCGTTCTGTCCGCGGTGACGTAATACATGATCTATCAGCACCAGGCAGAGCATGGCCTCGGCGATGGGGGTGGCGCGGATACCGACGCACGGATCATGCCGGCCGGTGGTCACGACCTCGGCCGCCATCCCTTGGCGATCCACCGTGCGTCCCGGGATGCGGATGCTGGCCGTCGGTTTCAGGGCCAGCCGCACGACGATATCCTGACCGGACGAGATGCCTCCCAGGATACCGCCCGCATGGTTGGCGAGAAATCCCTCCGGGGTGATCTCATCGCGGCTCTCGGAACCGCGCGCGGTCACGACCGCAAAGCCGTCGCCGATCTCCACGCCCTTCACGGCATTGATGCTCATCATGGCGTGGGCGATGTCGGCGTCGAGCCGATCGAAGACCGGTTCGCCGAGCCCGGGAGGGACATTTTCAGCCACCACCGTAACGAGCGCGCCGATCGAATCCCCGGTGCGGCGCAGGGCATCCATATAGGCCTCGAGCTCCGGAACGAGCGCGCGGTCTGGACAGAAAAACGGGTTTTCCGCAACCGCATCCCAATCGATGGTATCCGCCCTATACGGTCCCAGCTGCGCGAGGTAGCCGCGCACGACGATACCGAGACGTGAACGCAGGTAGGCGCGCGCGACGGCGCCGGCTGCCACGCGCGTCGCGGTCTCGCGCGCCGACGATCGCCCGCCGCCGCGGTGATCGCGCCGGCCGTATTTCTGCTGGTAGGTGTAATCGGCATGGCCAGGGCGAAAGACCTCGGCGATCTTTTTGTAATCCTGCGAGCGGGCATCGGTATTTTCGATCAAAAGCCCGATCGGCGCACCGGTGGTGAGGCCCTCGAATACCCCCGAGAGGATGCGCACCCGATCATCCTCGCGCCGCTGGGTCGTGTGGCGGGACGTTCCGGGACGCCGGCGGTCGAGATCGGGCTGGATATCGGCCTCCGAAAGGGCAAGCCCGGGGGGGCATCCGTCGATCACGCAGCCGATCGCCGGACCGTGGCTCTCGCCAAAGCTGGTCACACAAAAGAGCCGGCCGTAGGTATTGCCGCTCACGCGAATCCGCCCTTCTGGACCGTATTCAGCATCTCAAGGACGTCCGCAAACGGGATGCGCGACCGAAACCGCGCCAGCAGCTCGGTATAGGCGAGCGCCGACCCCCCAAAGGTATGATGGCCGGCGCAGATCTCGGCGTGCAGCTCCACAAGCATCCGCTCCAGAACCTCGAAGACGCCGGCATGCTCGCCGAGCTCGCCGTCCTCGCCTTCGCTCTCGATCACGCTCAACATGTCGCGCGTCTCGAAAATGGCCTGGTCGAGCAGATCGAGGAATTCCTCCTGATTGACGGGTGTGTGCATGGTCCCTGGGCTTCAGTGAGATGGTGACGATATAATGATAGTCCTATGTCAAAGCTTACTGGGAATCGCCTCATGACGCCAGAAGATCCCGTTGTCGATCCAGGACGCCTGCCCACCATACGCGTCGTGCCCATGCCCGCCGACACCAACGTCGCCGGCGACATCTTTGGCGGATGGATCCTGTCCCAGATCGATATCGCCGGAAGCGTGGTCGCCCACCGCCGCGCGCGGGGCCGCGTCATCACAGTGGCGGTCAACGCCGTGCAATTCCATAAGCCGGTGTTCGTCGGCGATCTCGTGAGCCTCTATGCCGATGTCGTGCGTGTGGGCACGACCTCGCTTACGGTCGATGTCGCCGTCTACGCCGAGCGTTTCCGCGACGGCACCCACACCGAATGCGTGCGCGTGACCGAGGCCACGCTCACCTATGTGGCCATGGGCCCGGACCGCAAGCCGCGCCCGGTCCCCGCGGAAGACGACGCCTGAGGATTCTGGGTCCTCACGCCCTCCGGGCCTTGTCCGGGGACGGCGCCGCGCGGCGCGCGCCGAACACGAAATCCTCGCCCCCGACCTCCACCTCGATCACGTCTCCGGGGCCGAATCGGCCTTTCAGGATCTCCTGGGCGAGCGGGTTTTCCAGGTATTGCTGCACCGCCCGCTTCAAGGGGCGCGCGCCGTAGACTGGATCAAAACCGGCCTCGGCGAGCTTATCCATGGCCGCCTCGCTCAGGTGCAACCCGAGGTCGCGGGCGCGCAGACGTTCCACCAGATTGCCCAATTGAATGGCGGTGATGCGCCTCAAATCCTCACGCCCCAGCGGATGGAAGACGACGATATCGTCGACCCGGTTTATGAACTCCGGGCGGAAGTGCTGGCCTACGATCTCCATGACCGCGTCTTTCATGTGCCGGTAATTGTCTTCACCGGCGAGCTCCTGGATGACCTGCGAGCCGAGGTTCGAGGTCATGACGATGATGGTGTTCCGGAAATCCACGGTGCGCCCCTGGCCGTCGGTCAGCCGTCCGTCATCGAGGACCTGCAGCAGGATGTTGAACACGTCCGGATGGGCCTTTTCGATCTCATCTAGCAGCACCACCGAGTACGGGCGCCGGCGCACTGCTTCCGTAAGATAGCCGCCCTGCTCGTATCCGACATAGCCGGGCGGGGCCCCTATGAGGCGCGCCACCGAGTGCTTCTCCATGAACTCAGACATGTCGATGCGCACCATGGCATCGTCGGCGTCAAACAGAAACGATGCCAGTGTCCGGCACAGCTCGGTCTTGCCGACGCCGGTCGGTCCGAGGAACAGGAACGAACCGTTCGGGCGGTTGGGATCGGAAAGCCCGGCACGCGAACGGCGAATGGCATTGGCCACCGCACGCACGGCCTCGCTTTGCCCCACGACGCGCTTATGGAGCTCATCTTCCATGCGCAAGAGCTTTTCGCGCTCCCCTTCCATCATGCGCGATACCGGAATGCCGGTGGCGCGCGACACCACCTCGGCGATTTCTTCCTCGCCCACCTCCTTGCGCAAAAGCTTCGCGGGCGCGGGCTTTGCGCGCGCCGCCAACTGCTTTTCGAGTTCCGGTATGCGCCCGTACTGGAGTTCCGACATGCGCGCGAGATCGCCCGCGCGCCGCGCGTTTTCGATCTCGATGCGCGCACGATCCAATTCTTCCTTGATGTGTTGCTCGCCTTGCAGGTCGGCCTTCTCGGACCGCCAAACCTCTTCGAGGTCGGCATATTCGCGCTCGAGCCGCTCGATCTCCCCTTCGAGCGCCGCGAGACGCTTGCGCGAGGCCTCGTCGGACTCCTTTTGCAGCGCCACCCGTTCGATCTTCAACTGGATCAGGCGCCGATCCAACCGGTCCATGGCCTCCGGCCGCGAGTCGATCTCCATGCGGATGCGTGCCGCCGCCTCGTCTATGAGATCGATTGCCTTGTCCGGCAGCTGGCGGTCGGTGATATAGCGATGCGACAAGGTGGCGGCCGCGACGATCGCCGGGTCCGAGATATCCACGCCATGATGTACCTCGTACTTTTCCTTAAGGCCGCGCAGGATGGCGATCGTATCCTCGACCGTCGGCTCGTCCACCAGCACCTTCTGGAAACGCCGCTCGAGCGCCGCGTCTTTTTCAATGTATTGCCGATATTCGTCCAGGGTGGTGGCGCCTATCGCATGGAGATCGCCGCGCGCGAGCGCCGGCTTTAGCATATTGCCGGCGTCCATGGCACCCTCGGCCTTGCCAGCCCCGACCATGGTATGGATCTCGTCGATAAACAGGATGACACGCCCTTCCTCTTTGGCCAGATCCGACAGCACGGCCTTCAGGCGTTCTTCGAATTCGCCGCGGAATTTGGCCCCGGCTATGAGTGCGCCGAGATCGAGGGCCAACAGGCGCCTGCCGCGCAGCCCCTCAGGCACCTCGCCGTTTACGATGCGCTGGGCCAGCCCCTCGACGATGGCGGTTTTGCCGACGCCGGGCTCGCCGATCAGCACCGGGTTGTTCTTGGTGCGCCGCTGCAAGACCTGAATGGCGCGGCGGATCTCGTCGTCACGCCCGATCACAGGATCGAGCTTGCCCTGCAAGGCGCGCTGTGTCAGGTCCACCGTGTAGCGATCGAGCGCGCCGCGTTGTTGTTCGGCATTCTGATCGTTCACCTTGTTCCCGCCGCGCCATTCGTCGATCGCCGCCTCCAGGGGTTTGCGGGCGGCACCGCTTTCACGCAACACCTGGCCGATGTCGCCCTTGTCGTCGAGCGCCGCCAGCAGAAAAAGCTCGCTTGCGATATACTGGTCGCCGCGCTTCTGGGCGTACTTGTCGGTGATGTTGAGGAGTCGCGACAGGTCGTTGCCGATGTGCACCTCCCCGGCCGAGCCCTCAACCGTCGGCAACCGATCGAGCAGTTCGTCTAGCCGTGCGCGCAGGGCATCGACGGCTACGCCGGCCTTGGCAAGCAAGGGCCGCACGCCGGCATCCTGGTCGAGCAGGGCGGCGAGCAGATGGGCGGGCTCTATGAACTGGTGATCACGGCCGACCGCAAGCGACTGGGCATCGGCCAGCGCCTGCTGGAATCGATTGGTAAGCTTGTCCATCCTCATGGGGAAGCCCTCTGTCTGCGTCTGGCTTGCAGATGGGGGGCCGGAACCCAAGTTTCAAGCGATGGCGCGGCAATCGGACTGGATATCAGCGTCCCAGGCCCGGCAGCAGCGCGGTAAGACCGATGGCCATGAATTGCACCGCCATGGCGGCCAGGATCAGGCCCATGACGCGGGTGGTGATATTAAGGCCCGCGGTCCCTAGGCGCACACCGATGGGCTCGGCCAGACGCAACACCAGCCACACAAGCACGCCCACGACGACTATACCGGCGCTCAACGCCAATTCCGCACCCAGCCCGCTGGCTTTTTGGGCATCGACGATGACAAGACTGATGGCCCCAGGGCCCGCCAATAGCGGGATCGCCAGGGGGACCACGGCGATGTCTTCCTTCGATTCCGCCTCCGCATCCTCTTCGCGGGTATGCCGGGCGGGGGTCGATTTGGCGTGAAACATGGCGATGGCGATCAACAATACGAGCAGGCCGCCGGCGATACGAAACGCCGGCACCCCGATCCCAAACAGGGCCAGCAGACGCTGCCCCGACCAAGTGGCGATCAACAGAATGGCAACTACGGCCAGCGCGGTCTTAGCGGCGATGCGCCGCATCTCGGCATGCGACCGACCGGCAGTCAGCGACAGAAACAGCGGGATCGCCCCGATCGGATTCAAGATCGCGAATACCCCAATGAGGTCCCTGATTTCCACTACCCCTCCCGCCGCCGAACCGGTCATCGCCGCCGGCGCGCGCGTGCCGGCGGCGACGCGAGGCGGGCGGCGGTCACGGCCCAGCGCCTTGCTGCCATCCT
>JAJZZU010000324.1 GCA_021797365.1 Pseudomonadota bacterium
AATGCGTCAAACTCCTTAGCTCCCCGTCAGAGACGGAACATTTTTACCGACACCGTCATAATTTTCATTATACAAAGTTTTGGACACGGACGGGGGTGTGTTCGGAGGGTCAGACAAAATTTGTGAGGGGTCGGCAGATCAAAGGACAGGGGAACTATAAATCGTGACGGCGAGCCATTACCCAGGGGGTACCGAAAGGGGATCAGAACATTCCGCGATCGAGAGATTGTCCGCCGCCACGATCTTCTTCCCTTTAAGGGAGGCTTTAAGTCCTCTCTTTAAAATGTTAAAAATGTTAACTCGTTTTAACATACCTCTATCTCTTGCCCCGTCAGGCTTTGAGTGCGCATGTTAACGGTTTGGGAAAAATCATACCCTACGTGAAACAGGTTTTTTATTTACGCTGAATAGGCCTTCAGTGGGGCTTGCGCAAATAAAAAATTCATTGTATCCCTCTTGTGTGTCTTGGCCCCGATCTGCTAACATTACCCTCAAATCATGGTGCTGTCAGGGTTTCGCCATGTTAACTCGTTTTAACATTGTTAACATCCTCCTTCTCTGCCGGCTATAAAAAAACCTCCCTGTAGTGAGCAGGGAGCTTGCGGCTGAGATGACTGTGCTAATAATGCGCCATAATGCGCAATCGGCCCAATACCCGGAAACGCTGACAGTATCGAGGGTTCCGGGCATAATACGCATAATGCGCAAGGGTCTCTGCTACAGATCCGGCAGACAGGTTTGGGGGCCCTCAAAGGGGAACAAAGGGGTGACCGATCGTGCCGCCGCCCGGGATCGATGTCCAACAGGTAGTATCTTCGTCCTTAATGGGCAGGCTCTCTAGAGATCCTATCGTACGATGAGACCATCTAAGCGGAGTATCCCCGACACGTCTGACCATCACGGTCTTTCGGCATGCCGGTATGGGCTCCTTGGCTCGTTCTCCGTAGCCTGATACCAGTCGGGTTGCGGAATAGAATACCCCAACGCCCGATGTCCATATATCCACGTGTCCATCGCGTCTTGTGCCTGGATGACGGCTGCGGCGTAAGTCATGCTGTCACTCCACAGTGACAGCATGACACCTCAGGGTGACAGGACAGAGGTCCCTATCGGCCAACAGGGCGGCGCAAAAAAATCTCGCGATCGCCAGGTTTTTCTGTCCTGACCGCTTTCCCAAAAGGGGAAGAGGAGGGCGAGGACGCTGTTTCCTTCCCCTTTTGGGGGTCCGTCCCAGGATTCACTCGTCCCCGGATTCGTCCCGGGATCCGTCCTGGCCGAAACCCTTGTCCTGAGGCCGTACGTGCCATGTGTGCTCCTTGTCCGCTGGGCCGCAATCCTAGCGGAAGGAAATCATGGCCTCATGACCCAGGGCTCGAGCCACCCGTTGCAGCGTGCCTATGGTCGGATTGGCGCCCGCCCGCTCCCATTTTTGGACGGCCTGGTATGTCACTCCCAGGCGTGTCGCCAGTTCCCCCTGCGTCAAACCCGTTGTT
This sequence comes from Pseudomonadota bacterium, assembly GCA_021797365.1. The sequence goes on from JAJZZU010000324.1 coordinate 1,494, forward strand.
TCCCGCGTCTGTCGGAGCCAAAGCGGGACCATCACCCGCAGATCCGGGGCCACCCAAATAATGTCGTCTCCTACCGCAGAAGTGGGCACCTCAGGAATGGGGTCACCGTGATCCAACAAGGCCGCCAACACCCCACTTAAGGCGTCTTGTGCCTGATGGATGGCGTCCTCCTGATCGGAACCATACGTCAGCACATTATCCCAGGGTGGCAGACCTTGCACAAACCAGACATTCTCGTCGACCCAGCATCGAAAAGGCACCCGTTCCACCATCCATCATTCCTCCTTTGCTTCCCGCATAATGCCCCGGACTAACCCGCGCGGCAAATCGCGAGATCCATGGACAGGTACCGGAATGGGCCGTCGCCCAGCTTTGACCATGATATAATGTGAGCCGTGAATCCGATCAACGACCCATCCCCGCTCTTGCAAGTATTTGACCATCGCTTTGCCGTCCATAGCAGTAGTATACAACCTAAAAGGTGCAGAGTCAAACGTCCGGCACCCCCACCCCGGCTCACACATAGAGCAGCCCCCTCTATGTCAGGGGGATAAGAGGTATCGGCCGTCCTGTTCTTCTTGTGATGCCCTCGCGGGACGCGGTGTTCAATAACAACAAATCGTCAGGGCTCGGTTGATTAGACAGGCATCAGACCATTGGGCATCCTGCGCATAATGCGCAAGAATACGCAACCCACGGCGCGCCCTGAAACCCTGACGACATCGTGGTTTCCGAACATAAAAGACCTCCTCCAAGGGGATAAGAATCTATTCGTTGGTGTCCATCTTGTGCCTGGATGACGGCTGCGGCGTAAGTTTTGCCGTGCGTTTTACATCCCGGCAATTCCGGAACCTCAACAATGTACAGCTGATCCTCGTCGGACCACCGGATCCACAGCGAGTACCGCAAATTATCGCTCGTATTCATTGTCCCGTTCCCGTCCTTTCCCTGGGACTCATACGTTCTGCCCATCGCGTTCTTGATAGGGCTGGGCATCCCTACCAAGGCGAGGTTCTACACCCTGTCTCATGCCTTATCATAACACCCGCCGCATCCTGCCTTGTGTCATCGTGGAGTGACAGCATGACATCTCAGGGTGACAGGGCAGAGATGCCCCATCGGCCAACAGGGCAGAAAAAAATCTCGCAATCGCCAGGTTTTTTCGTCTTGGCAAACCATACCTATAGGAAGAAGGAAAGTAGCAGGCCACATTTCTTCTTCCCCTTTTGGGGATCCTGGTTTTTGCGCTTGCGGCGACTTTAGGAGCCGCAAGTGCTACTAGTAGAGTACTAGTATAGTACTACAGCCCCGTGAAAATAGCCCACGCGCCCGTGAAAATAGTGCGCGTGCCCGTGAAAATAGCACACGCCCTACTGCGGTGTCTTACGATTCTGGAAATAGACCCCACTAGTGATTGGCACATAGCTCAGCATCAATACTGCAAACCCGCGAATATGGGGTCCGCGTTAATCTTGTGTGGGGGATTGGAGATGGACTTCTCCGGTCGGATGTCACCCCACGGTGACATCATGACATCTCAGGGTGACAGGGCAGAGGTCCCTATCGGCCAACAGGGCGGCGCAGAAAATGTCAGGATCGTGAGTGCCAAAAGGGGATAGGAAAGTTCAGTGCAATGCCCTTTAGGAGACCTCCGCGGGACGCGGGGGCAAAGACCCTTGGACACCATTTGCATGATTATTCTTCCACAAGGAAGATTATGCACGCAGGCATCGAAGGCCCACACAGTGATTGGTCTCCTTTGTGGTGTCCCCAACCCCAGAAACGCCCCTGTCCGGTCGGGTTGCGGGCACGTGGCGATCGTCTGAACATGGCTCTGCGTCAGGGCTCGGTCGAGCGGGCGGGTATTTTTCCTTTTCTGCCAAACTTTTTGGTCATTCACCCCACATGATGATAATTGCGACAATTTATAGTCTTCCTTCCCTTACAGGGTGGTTCCTGGTTCCCCCTCGATGCTGTCAGCGTTTCAG
>JAJZZU010000325.1 GCA_021797365.1 Pseudomonadota bacterium
AAGACGCGCAAGCCTCGCCAGCCGCCGGCTGGCAGGTGCAGCCATGTACGGTGTTGCGATGATCGCTGGCCCGGTCGGGGTTGCCAGGGCCGGACGTGGATGACGCTTGCCGACGGAAACAGGGCGGCAAGGCCCGTCAGGAGGCCCGGGTCGCGGGCCATGTAATAACGGCGTTGCCCCCAGCCGATGACCACGAAGGGCGCCGCCGCGAGCCGGACCCGTAGGGACCTCAAGACGCCGGTCAACTCGGCCTCGGGTACGATCAGGCCGGTGTGCCAACCCTCGTGTACGATCCCCAGGGGTGGCCCCGGCGTGATCGCGGGCATGGATGTGGTGGGTGCCGATGCCGAAGGCCGGGCACAGCCGGCCAGGATGAGTAGTGCCACGGCCGGCGTTGCGAGTCGGGTCGCAGGCCGTCGGCGCCGGGCAGCGGGCGTGCCCTTAGCGCCCATAGTCCTCTAGGGCCTCGAGGGTGTGTCCGGCGGGCTCCACCGGGGAGCCGCGTGTCACCCCGGCGCCAATGAGCGAGACGCCGGCCATGAGTATGAGGACGACAGGCAGTCCCCAGGCGGCTTCCAGGCGCGGAAAGATGATCGCCGAGAACGCCGCGCCAAGCCGCGAGACCGCGGTCGCAAGTCCCCCTGCGCTGGCGCGGAGTTCGGTCGGGAATATCTCGACGGACAGGGCCATGGCGGTAACCCCTGGACCGATACCGGTCCCCAGGGAATAGATTGCGGACCCGGCGTAGACGCTCACCACTTCATGGGCCGCGATACCGAAGGCGAACAACAGCAGGCCCACGACCATGAGCCCGAATCCTGCGGTCTGCAGCGGGATGCGGCCCCAACGGTCAAGACGCCGGTAGATGAACAGGATACCGGCTGTCGAGACCAGCAGGAATGCGGCGTTGATGCCGGCGGCGGCGGTGTTGTTGCCGGCCAGTCCTTGCATGCGCAGGATCAGTGGGAAGTAGAGACCGATGCCGAGACCGACGATGTCAAGACAGGTCCAGGGGATGAGACTTAAGGCCAGCCGTTTGCGCCAGGGACGCCGGAAGAGGGTGGTGGTACGGCGCATGGCCCCGGAGAAACGCGCCAGGACGTCCGTGGCTTGGGCTTCGCTCAATGCTGGACGCAGCCGCTGCAAGGCCTCGCGCGCCGCACCCTGCGATCCGCGGCGCATGAGCCAGCGCGGCGATTCGGGAATGCGGCGGCGTAGCCATAGGAGGACCAGCGCCGGTAGCAAGGCCGTGCCGAGCATGAGGCGCCAGGAGTCGGGCCCGAGGCGTAGCAGCGCAAGCCCCAACAGCGTCGAGGCGAAGGCCCCGAGATACCAGGCGACGTTGATGCCGGCAAATCCCTGCCCGCGGTCGCCTTCGCCGCTGTATTCGGCGACGACCGTGGCTACCAGCGGGTAATCCATGCCGACCGCGAGCCCGACCACAAAGCGGCCGATCCACAAGGTCGCAAGGTTTGGGCTGAGGGCGCTGGCGATGGCGCCAAGGGCATACAGGGCGACATTGGGGAGGAGTAGGGCGCGACGCCCAAAGCGATCGACTAGACGGCCGCCGATAAGGCCGCCGAGCAGCGATCCGATGAGTGCGGCCGCCATGAGGTTCCCGATCGCCCCGGTCCCCAGATGCCATTGAGCGCGCAGTGGTAGCAAGGCAATGGCCATGATACTAAGGTCGAAGCCGTCGAGGAACATGCCGAGGCTTGCCGCCCGCACCGCCTGCTGCCCGAGAACGCTGGGGTGGTCGTCTTGGCCGGGCGGCCCGGGGTTCGGTGGTGATTTCTTGCCATCATCGCCGTGATCCACTTAAACCCCCCTTACGCCCGGTTCGCGTTCTGGTCGTCGCCTCTTTATAGGGACGCAGTCTAGCAAATTTGCGCCGACGGTATGGGCTACCTTCCGCCGGACAGCTCGCGCGTTCTGGTTCGACTGCAGCGCACGTACCCGGTTTACGGTGGCGGCGGTATGTGATGATGGGATCGAGTCTGGTGTGCCCCGGGGTGGGCGCGTCAGGCGGCGGGGTCCGAGGGCATGTCTGGCCGGGTGGCCGTCCGGACTGCTATCCTAGCGTCACAGGGCATGCCGATAGTGCGGGCCGTCCACGGTGTTTACGGTCCGCGATGCGTGGTTTTGGGTCGTGGCATTAGACTGGGTACGGATATGAGAATGAGCTTCAAGGCGTTGGCGGCAGCATTGAAGAAGCAGTGGATAGCAGAGCGGACGCGTTGCCAGAGTTGCGGTATGCCGGTCATCTATGACAAGAAGTATCGGGCGGGTAGTGACTATTGCAGTTATTGCCACGATGGAAATTCGTTTGTAAAGGACATGCGGCTCGCCGATATGCGGGCGCGGGTGAAGGGCTTGCTGGAGAACCGCAAGGCCCCGGCGCTGGTCCGTTTCTATATGCACTGGCGGCTCGCCACACTCAGGCGATGGCGCAAATCCGCCGGACTGCGTTGAATCGCGATGCGACTCTTGAGTGCCGCAAACGGTCACGCTTTTGCCGGTCACGCGAAGGTCATCGAGAAACCATCCGCTGCGGCGGTCCTGAATGGACGGCAGGTTGCACCCTGAGTCGTGGGTCGGCGGACACCTGTAGCGCATCATCCAGCAGTTCCTCCATCATCCCCGGCGGTGCCATACCCGAATCCAAGTGTTAGAGGGGGAGGGCGTCGGTCGTGGCCCGTGTCCAGCCTGGCCACTATTGTGAACATCCGCGGACCATGCCCTCGTGCCGTCGCGCGCATCCCGCACGGTAGGTCGTGCTCCCCGTCGTAGGCAGATGCCCGAGGGTGTCCTGGGACGCGGATAGGTCCTGGCGTGTCGGTTTCGTCTGCGGGGAAGGGCCGATGGACCAGCCGACTGCCGAGGCGGCGCGTGAACAGACCCCCTTCCCTGGCCCGGTCTTGCGATGAGGCCGGTGGGCGACGGGCATCCCCTATATGGGGTCGCCGCCACCATATGCCTGGGCGCTTTGCGTGGATCTCGGCACTTGGCCCGAGCCTTGCCGCGGTGCGGGCGGCATTCTTGCTCCGGGCTGCTTATGACCTATATCGCGCCCTTGCCAGCAGGCGTTGCGGCGCGGATATTAGCATTGAGGAAACCGGAGACGCGGGGCGGGACGCGACGGAATGGGGCGAACGACGACACTGCGGGGAGGACTTGGGGGCAAATCGGCGACGGCCGCGGAGCAGGCGTGGGTGGAGGTCATCGAGAAGATGGACGAGACCTACGCGGAGTTGGTTCGTTACGAGGTGGAGCTCGAGGACAAGAATGCGACGCTCGAGGAGACGCAAGGCTTTCTCGCCAGCGTATTGGCGTCCATGTCCGATGTCCTCGTGGTGTGTGATCATAACGGACTTGTACAACAGGTCAACGAGTCCCTGGAGGCGATCGTCGGTGTAAAGGCCTCGGAGCTTGCCGGACGGCCCCTACCCTCACTGTTTGTCGCCGACCAGCGGGATATGG
>JAJZZU010000326.1 GCA_021797365.1 Pseudomonadota bacterium
ATGGTCTGGCATTTGGGTGAGCACGGCCATCGTAATTGATGGGTTTTCGGTTCGTGGTGGTCACGTTTGGTGATGGACGTAGGGGGGATCCCCCTCAGAGATCTTGATCGCCAAGACCCCTTCGGGAGAGTCTCCGGGTTTCGCGACCTAAGGAGACCCCACCAGTGTGCCATACCTTATTGCAGGACCCATCCTTTTTTCGTTTCCTTTGCCATATCGACGCTGAGCTTGCCGCCGAGGTTCGCGAAGGCCGTTGCCCTCGGTGCGCGGGGCCGCTGCACGTGGCGGATTTCCCGCGCAAGCCCCGGGGTTGCCCGGCGGCGGTGCGGGAAGAGTATTCGCGGCGCCTGAGCTTCACCTGCGGGCGGTGCGAGACCCGCACGACCCCGGCCTCGGTGCGCTTCCTGGGCCGGCGGGTGTACGTGGCGGTCATGCTCATGCTCACCGCGCCACCGACCGGTCCCGCTGCACACACCTTGGCGGAGCGGCTGGGCGTTCCGGCGCGCACCCTGCAGCGATGGCGGGCCTGGTGGCGGAAGGATTTCCAACAGACACGGTTCTGGCAGTCGGTCCGCGCGCGCTTCATGCCGCCGCTGCCGGCCACGGGTCTGCCCGTGAGCCTGTTCGAGCGCTTCCAGGGATCGGATTGCCCCGAGCGGATGGTGCAGTTGTTGCGTTTTGTCGCCCCACTCAGCGAGACCCCTATGAGCCAGTAATCCGAGGGTCGCCCCGAAGCGAGCGACCTCCCGCAGAGGATGCCGGTGGCGCCATCGGGAAGGGACGCATAGCCTTTCCGCCATCGCCAATCACAGTCGAGGGGGGCAGAAAGTGGGTTCTGGAGACGATCGGCACCGCCGCGATCGGTGGGCGCGGCTGCGCTTTGCCATCATCGGTCCCTTGCTGGCCGCACCGCCTGCGCCGGGGGATCTGCAGGCGGCCTTAAGCGCGCTCGCCGCTCGCAGCTGGCGCCATCCCTTGACCGGACTTGAGGTGCGCTTTGGCGCCTCCACCATTGAGCGATGGTACTACGCCGCCCGCCACGCCGCCGACCCGGTGGCCGTGTTGCGCAATCAGGTCCGGCGCGACATCGGCGGTTTCCCAAGCGTCGGCCTTCAGACGCAAGAGGCCTTGCGCTCGCAGTATGCGGCGCATCCCGGGTGGACGGCGCAGCTGCATCACGACAACCTGCGCGTGCTCCTGGCCGCCTTCGATCCGGTCGTGCCGTGTCCGTCCTACGCCAGTGTCCGGCGCTACCTGAAGGCGCAGGGCTTGACGCGCAAGCGCCCGGCGCGATACGGCGATCCCGTCATCCCCGGCACCGGCGCGGGGCTCGTGGAACGTGAGATCCGAAGCTACGAGGTCGAGTATGTCCTGCAGCTTATGCATCTCGACTTCCATCATGGCTCGCGCAAGGTCCTCTCGCGCGCGGGCGCGTGGATCAAACCCTTGCTGGTGGCCTTCATCGACGACCGTTCCCGTTATCTCTGTCATGCCCAGTGGTATGCCGCGGAAGGCACCGAACAACTCGTGCACGGCTTCTCACAGGCCCTGTCGAAGGTGGGTCTGCCGCGATCCCTCATGAGCGACCGCGGCTCGGCGATGATGTCCGGGGAGTTCACCGCGGGCCTTGAGCGGCTGGGCATCCTGCATGTGCCGACGCTGCCCCGCTCGCCGCACGTCAATGGCAAGCAGGAGAACCTGTGGACCCGGGTCGAGGGGCGGCTTTTGGCGATGCTCGAGGGCGAGGAGCGGTTGACGCTCGATCAGCTGAACCTGGCCACCTGCGCCTGGGTTACCCAGGAGTACCAGCGCACCGTGCATCGCGAGATCGGCGTCACGCCACTCGAGCGCTATCTCGCAGGCCCCTCGGTCGCGCGCGCGTGTCCGGGGAGCGATGAACTGCGGGCAGCCTTCCGCATCGAGGTCAAGCGGCGGGTGCGCCGCTCCGACGGCACGGCAAGCCTCGAGGGCCACCGCTTCGAGATCCCTTCCCGCTATCGCCATCTTCCAGACGTGCACCTACGCTACGCCCGCTGGGACTTGCGCCGGGTGGATCTGATCGATCCGCGGCTGGGGACGATCCTCTGTCCCGTGTACCCGATCGACAAGGCCGCCAATGCCGAGCGGCTGCGCCGCACGGTCGAACCGGCAAGCCACGCGCCGACACCGGGGGCCTCCGGCATCGCGCCGCTTTTAAAGCAAATGATCGCCGATTATGCCGCCACCGGGCTGCCGCCGGCGTACCTGCCCGACTCCCACCCGAAGGATGACCCTGCATGAACCAGAAGCTGCTCGCCCTCTACGGGCTCAAGTTCGATCCCTTTTCCCCCGAGGTGCCGGCCGAGGCCCTCTACCTGTCACCGAAGATCGAGACCTTCTGCTGGCGCATCGAGCACGCGCACCTGCGCGAAGGGGGCTTTGCCCTCGTCTCTGGCGACCCCGGCTGCGGCAAGAGCGTGGTCCTGCGCCTCTTGACCGAACGCCTTGCGCGTCTCGCGGATCTGTCAGTCGGCGTTGTCCATCACCCCCAGAGTAACCTCTCGGACTTCTACCGCGAGCTCGGCGATATCTTCGGTGTCGCCATTCGTGTCTCCAACCGCTGGGGCGGCTTCCAGGCGCTGCGTGGGCGCTGGCTCGATCACCTGGGGTCGACTACGCGCCGCTCCGTCTTGCTGATCGACGAGGCCCAGGAGATGAGCCCGGCGGTGTTAAACGAGCTGCGGCTGCTCGCCAGCGCCCGTTTCGACTCCCAGTCGCTGTTAGCCGTCGTGCTCGCGGGCGATGGCCGGCTTCTGGAGAAGCTGAAACGCGAGGAGCTCATTCCCTTGGGCTCGCGCATCCGCACGCGCATGAGCCTGGATGCGGCCACCCGCGAGGAACTCACAGCGACCCTCGACCATCTGCTTGCCGCCGCCGGCAACGCGGGCCTCATGACAGAGGGGCTGCGCGCCACCCTCGTCGATCATGCCGCCGGCAATTACCGCATCCTCGCCGGCATGGGCTCGGAACTTCTGATGAGCGCCGCGCAGCGCGAGATCGTGACCTTAGACGAGAAACTCTACCTCGAGGTCTACGGCGGGCCCCTGGCCCCTCCGCGCCGTGCACGCGCTGCGCCCTGACCCTGAAAGCCCAAAGGAGTGCTGCCATGCAGAACGAAGAACCGGACCTTATCGATTTCCCCGACCTGCCCGACGAGGCGGTCATCGCCCTGCACGACTTCCTGGAGATGTTCACCGTCCGCTTCCAGAACCGCTACTTCGCGCAGATCCATCGCCACACCAACGAGCGGCCGCCACGGGAGGACTCCGGCGATCCTATGCCGCCACTGAACGACCCGCCGTTCTGATCCGGCACACCGGTCGTGGTGGCAACACCGTCACGATCACTTGCGCCGCCGGTCCATCGCCGATCGTGAAAAATGCTCCATCAAATACCGTGACCGCTCTCAGCACCAAGGCGGACTATT
>JAJZZU010000327.1 GCA_021797365.1 Pseudomonadota bacterium
CGTATTGATTTCTGATGGGGGAGGGTGATCGCGCATCCGAGGCGCGCCAGGCTTGGCAGGTGCTGGAAACGGCCGAGCGGATTCACGCCGCGGCCGATGTCGATAAGGCCTTGGACCACATGGCGCTCGCGATCCGCGACGCCGTGGGCCGGGCCAACCCCATCATGATGGTCGTCATGAATGGCGCCCTGGTGTTCGCGGGACACCTGTTGCCGCGACTCACCTTCCCCCTGGAGGTCGATTACGTCCATGCCACGCGCTATCACGGCGCGCTGACTGGCGGGGAGATCACCTGGGCGGCGGGCCCAAGCCTTCCCGTGGCCGGGCGCACCATCGTGTTGTTGGATGACATCCTGGACGAAGGGGTGACCCTGGCGGCGCTGGCCGATACCCTGCAGGCGCGCGGGGCGGCGGCGGTATTGAAGGCGGTGCTGGTCACGAAGAAGCGGACGCGGGCGGCGGGCCTGGAGGCGGATTTCTCCGGCCTCGATGTCCCGGACCGCTATGTCTTCGGCTGCGGCATGGATTACAACGGCTTTCTGCGCAACACAAAGGAGATCTACGCGCTCCCATGAAGACGCTTGCGATCATCGGAGGCAGCGGGCTCACCCATTTGCGCAATCTCACGGTTCGTGAGCGCCGCGTGATGCGCACGCCCTATGGCGAGCCGTCGGCGCCCATGGTCTATGGGCTTGTGGGTGGGCATGAGGTGATCTTCTTGCCGCGTCATGGCCACGGCCACACCATACCGCCGCATAGCGTGAATTATCAGGCCAATATGTGGGCCTTGAAGGAATGCGGTGTAAGCGATGTGATCGCGGTCAATGCCGTGGGCGCGATCAATACCGCTCTTGCGCCAGGGACCCTCGTGCTCCCGGATCAGATCATCGATTACACATACGGACGCGCGCACACGTTTTTCGGGAGCCATCCCGAGCCGGTCACACACATCGATTTCACCCATCCCTATTGCGAGGCGTTGCGCGAGGTGTTGCGCGACGGCGCATCACGCGCCGGGCTCGCCCTAGCGTCCCAAGGGACTTATGCGGCGACCCAGGGCCCGCGCTTTGAAACGGCGGCCGAGATCCTGAAACTCGAGCGCGACGGGGCCGACATTGTGGGCATGACCGGCATGCCGGAGGCCGCTTTGGCGCGCGAGCTTGGTCTGTGCTACGCCTCGCTTGCGGTAGTGGCCAATTATGCCGCCGGGAAGGTCGAGGGTGAAATCGATCTGCGCACCATAGAACGTCATCTCGAAAGCGGCATGACAAAGGTGCGTACGCTCCTCGAGCATGCAATCCCGCGATTGTACGGTGCCTGAGAGGGCGGCGTCTTACCGTAACCCGCTTAGTGGGGCGGGGCCACGGGCCCTGTATAGGGTACGACCCGCACCAGGACCCCGAACTTGGGGTGATCGAAGTAGTTGGTCGCCCGCAGTGCCACCGGTCGCGATTCGACCATCTGATAGACCGTTGCCTCACGGGATGAATGGGTCGTAGCGTCTGGCGTGTAGTGCAGATCCAGGGCGACATGCATGAGCCGCCACTGAAAGACGCGGATGACGCCCTTCAGCCGCCCATCGCGGCGGCTTGTGATACGTACCGCCTTGGTTTTGCGCAAGGCGATCACGTTTTGCACCCAGCTGCGTGCCGCGAGGATCGTGTAATGCGGGTGGCGCGCCAATATCGACTGCGCGACCGCGAGCTGTGAGCCCTGGGGCAGGCCATGACTGGGGGAGAGCGCCTTCTTGAAGCCCGCGATGGGTGTGATCTTTTCCTGGTTCCAGTGTTCATTCCCGTCCAGTTTCCGCAGATGGTTCGCGAATACCAGGACATCGACCTCGTAGAGGCGTGGGGAAGCGGCCCAGGCCTGCGCGGCGAGGCCCAGGGTGGCGGCGGCGATCAGGGCAATACGACGCACGAAATTCTCCTCTGATACAATGCCGCTAGTATGGGGCCGAACGGATGGAGGGTAAAGTCATGGCGGTAAGGGCGATCCGGCGAATGGGCGATCCTTTGCTGTGGGCGCGGGCGCAGGAGGTGACCGACATCTCGGCCCTTGCACTTGCCGACCTCGTGGCCGACATGAAGGATACGATAGCTGCATTGCAGGGTGCCGGGCTCGCCGCCCCGCAGATCGGCGTGCCGCTACGCGTTGTCCTGTTCGGTGTTACCGCCAATCCGCGTTACCCCGATGCCTCGGTGGTCCCCGAGACCATCCTCGTCAACCCGGTCATTGAGCCTTTGGATGACGAGCAGGAGGAGGCCTGGGAGGGATGCCTGAGCGTGCCCGGCATGCGCGGACTCGTGCCGCGTCATCGGCGCGTACGTTATCGGGGCTTTGGCATCGATGGTGCGGTGATCGACCGCGAGGTCGAGGGTTTTCATGCGCGCGTCGTGCAGCATGAGTGTGACCACCTGGACGGTATTCTGTACCCTTCACGCATCCATGATCTCAAATTTTTCGGCTACGAGAGCGTATTATTCCCCGAGGGTTTCGCCGAACAGGACGCTTGAGGGGCGAGGCCAGCGGTTGGCGAAGGTCGCGACATGAAGCCGGTGGTCTTTTGGCCAAAAAGGCAGGAACGGACTGCTTGGGCGCGGCCGCGTAAAAACCGCAGTGGACTTCGCTCGGCAGTCCGCGAAAGCGACGCCAGACGCCGGCTTGCGGTGATTCTGACGACCCCGCAGGGGACTTTTAGGGTTACGCAAGACGGGAGAGGGTCCTGGGCCCCAAAACGGGTTGCGGTGGACACCCCGGAGGCCGTCGCGGGAGGAATGGCGCTCAATTGGGCGAATCGCCCGTATCCCCGACGTGGCGTGGTGATTTCAGCAAGTCACGAGGGATGGCCGACGCGAGCCGGGGACTTTGAGACAGACGCACAGGATGCGGTTCTTCGGGCACGATTCGGCCGCCGGTGTCGCCCGACCGGGAAATCCGCCGGGTCGCAAGCCACGGCTTTCGGGTAACCTTCCGAGATGTTCGGTGAATGCGGCACCGCGGTGTTCTCCGGAATAAAGGCCGCGACTCCGGTCGCGGGTTGGTGTACCGGGCGAATTCACTATGATGGTTGCTGTGGCTCCTTCGCCTATTGAGACTCCGACGGGGCGCTACGGGTCGGGTGCCGGCGACATCCCGGGCGGTGTACCGGGTGTGGCGGGAATGACGCCTGCCGCCAGCAAACAAACGAAGCTTGACATCCAGACTACAAACGCGCTCCCGAGACCGGTGATCGGTGTGCCGCCCCCTTCGTTGAACCACCATTCCTTCGTTCCAAGCGAGGTAGCCCCGAGGAGCAGGGCAAGTCCGGACAGGAAGGCCGTATTGGACCTTTCGTGGCGCAGATACCAGAAGAGCGCAAAGGCGTATGCCGGATTGGCGAACCAGGCAAACTGAAAAAAGAGCATGTCCCACCACCCCGATGCCAGGATCGTGAGCC
>JAJZZU010000328.1 GCA_021797365.1 Pseudomonadota bacterium
CGTCGCCCACGGCACCATGCACCACGAGCGCGCGCTGATGACACAGGCCGGCTGCTTTACCTGTCATGCGGTCCACAGCCGCAAGATCGGTCCGGCGTTCTCGTGGGTCGCATACCATTACCGAGCCCAACCTGGCACGCTCCAGCATCTGGCCCGCAAGGTCATTACGGGAGGGACCGGGTATTGGGCCCCCTGGACCTACAATACGCCCATGATCCCGCATCCGAATCTGTCGATGACCCAGGCCGAGGGCATGGTCCGATGGGTGCTGAAGCAGTCACCCGTAAAGCCGCCGGCCCCGTAAGCGGCCCGGAGCCGCCCACCCGATCGCGACCCCGCAGCTGTGCTTGGGGCCCAAGGCGTTGGGGGCCGCTATGATAGGGCGATGTCGGCCGCCGCCTGGAAGGTGAGGACACGCTCGATCGCCGGTAGCTAAGAGGGGCTCGGCACAGATATGGGCGAACCCCGTGAGGCCGCTGGTGCCCGTGTCCCGGCACACTTGGCATGCCGTGCCAACCGACCATACGCGACGGGTCAGACGAGACAGGCGACATCATGGATAGGGTACGCGAAGGGGCGTGTACCCGTGGCGCTACGCCACCACACGAAATACCGTGACAAGAAATACCGCGACGCGCCCCTACCCTGATTCATGCCATTGTGCCGCGCCCCCGTAAGCACGCGGTCGCGCCTCGGCCTGCTCGCGGCACCATCGCTCCTCCGCGGCCCGCAACGCCAGGCGTCGGGACCCCTTCCTGGATGGGGTTTCAAACCTCCTGGATGTGTCCCAAGCCGACCTTGTCCTGCTCTTGCTCGCCGGAGGCCATGAACGTCACCTCCACGCCCTGCTCGGCGGCAATCCACCGTCCCGCCTCGCGCGACATGGTAAGCGTCATGAGCAACATATCGCCTTCGACCGCTTCGCTCAGCACAGTCCCCGCCCCATAGAGGCGTGATCGCAGACGACCCTCGCGGAGCGGGATGCGGATCACGGCTTGGACATGCCGTGGCCCCAGCCGCTGGTGGATGGCATCTAAAAGTCCGTCGAGGCCTGCGCCGGTGTGTGCGGAGACGAAGACCCGTCGCGCCTGCCCGAACCCATCGGCCTCGACCCTTGGCTGATCTCCGATCGCATCGATCTTGTTCATGACCATGAGCCGTGGTACATCCTCGGCACCGATCTCGGCCAACACGCGATTGACTTGCTCCTCATAGGCGTGATGATCCGGGTGGCTCGCATCAACCACGTGCAGCAGGAGATCGGCAAACTGCACCTCCTCCAGGGTCGACCGAAACGCCGCGACCAGACCGTGCGGAAGGTGACGAATGAAGCCTACGGTATCGGCGAGGATCATGGCGCCGGCCCCGGGAAGCTCCACGCGCCGCATCGTCGGGTCCAGGGTCGCAAACAGGCGATCGGCGGCATAGACGCCCGCCCCGGTCAGGATATTGAAGAGCGAGGACTTGCCGGCGTTGGTATAGCCGACCAGAGAGACCGTGGGGACCACGGAGCGCAGCCGCGCCCGACGACGCATCAGGCGTTGCCGGCGCACCTTATCGAGGCGCTTATGCAGCACCCGGATGCGCTCACCGATCATGCGCCGGTCGCTCTCAAGCTGGGTCTCGCCCGGTCCGCGCAGTCCTATACCGCCCTTCTGGCGCTCGAGGTGCGTCCATCCGCGGACAAGCCGGGTCGACAGGTGCTCGAGCTGGGCCAGCTGAACCTGGAGTTTGCCTTCATGGGAATGGGCGCGCTGTGCAAAGATGTCGAGTATGAGGCCGGTGCGATCCAGCACGCGGGCCTCGACCGCCTTCTCCAGATTGCGCTCCTGTCCGGGCGACAAGGCGGCATTCACCACCACCAGCTCCGCGCCGGTCGCGGCAACCAGCGCGCGCACCTCCTCCGCCTTGCCCGAACCGACATAGGTCGCGCTATCCGGCTGTTGGCGCGCGCCCTCCACGACCCCGACGATCTCCGCGCCCGCCGACAGCGCAAGCAGCCGCAGCTCCTCGAGATCCTCCTGCTCCTCGGCGTCCGCCAGCCGCAAATGCACCAGGACGGTGCGCTCGCGGCCCGCGGCCTCGCCGAGACTCTGCCGTTTATTCGTTGCCTACCCCCTTGTCCGTCTCGTCCATATCAAATGTAAACTTGACCGGACGACTGGGCACCACCGTGGAGATGGCATGCTTGTAGATCATCTGACTCACGGTATTCTTCAATAAGACCACAAACTGGTCGAAGGACTCGATTTGCCCCTGCAACTTGATGCCGTTCACCAAAAAGACCGAAACCGGCACATGTTCCTTGCGCAGAACATTCAAATAAGGGTCTTGTAAAGCCTGCCCTCTATGCTGACTCATGACAGTTCTCCTGTTCTTATATTACCGTTACTGAGGCGCCTGGCGGTTTGCGTCATAAGCCATATCCTATGGCATCGATCACATCCCGTATAATCGTCGCGCAGGTCTCGGGCGCCCGGGGACCCTCCCCGTCCAGCCATCGCACGGCCGGATCCGCCCGCAACCAGGTCAGTTGACGCTTGGCCAGCTGCCGGGTGGCGGCGCTGCCCTGCTCGACGAGGTCATTATACGGGATTTTGTCCCGCAGGTATTCTCCGACCTGGCGATAACCCACGAGCCGCAGCGCCGGGGCCTCCGCCGGCAACCCCTGTCCGAATAACCAGGCCGCCTCCTCTATGAGACCGCGCACGAGCATGCGCCGGAAGCGCAGCCCGATACGGCGATGAAGTTCCGCGCGCTCGCGCGGGGCCACGGCGAACTTGAGCCATGCATAGCGCCCCCGCGGTGTCTCCCCGACCTCCGGTACGCGCCCCAACGCACGGACGATCTCGAGCGCGCGCACGATCCTCTGCGGGTCGGTGGGCGCGATGGCCAAGGCCCGTCGCGGATCGCGCTCGACGAGTTCCGCATAGAGCGCCGGCAGGCCTTTGGCGCCAAGCTCCGCCATCAGCGCCGCGCGCATCATTGCGTCGCTCGCGGGGATGTCGGGCAATCCGTGTTCCAGCGCCCGGAAATAAAAACTGCTGCCCCCGACCAGAACCGGGACACGCCGACGGCGGAGCGCGGCATCTATCGCGCGCCGCGCGTCCTGACAAAATGCCGCCGCCGAATAGCTTTCCGCGACACCGCGAATATCTATGAGACCGTGCGGCAGGACGCGGCGTTCACCAAGGGTGGGTTTGGCCGTACCGATATCGAGTCCGCGGTAGATCTGTGCGGCATCGACGCTGATGACCTCGATGGCCAGGAGCCGGCTCAACGCAAAAACAGTGGCGGTCTTGCCCGCCCCTGTCGGCCCCATGAGGAACACGACAGGGATAGCGGTCATGAACCCTGAGGGCGCATATGCGGAAACAGGATTACGTCGCGAATGCTCGGGGCGTCCGTG
>JAJZZU010000329.1 GCA_021797365.1 Pseudomonadota bacterium
GGGATGGGCGCGGAACGGGCCCGGCGCATGGCGCTCGATCTCGTATCCCGCGGGGTGCGCGGACTCGTGAGTTTCGGCACATGCGCGGGCCTTGCCCCGGGTCTTGCCGCCGGCACCCTGGTGTGTCCGCGCGTGGTGCGCGATGAGCAGGGGGCCTATGAGGTGTCGTGGCCGCAGGCACTCGTCGATGCCTTGCCGGCGGCTGCGCCTATCGATGCGCTGGTGTCGGTATCACGACCGGTCGGTGGTGTCGCCGACAAGGCCGAGCTGTTGCGTCGTTACGGCGCGTCGGCCGTCGACATGGAGAGCGCGGCGCTGGCCCGCGTCGCACACGACAGCGATCTCGCGTTCCTGGCCGTACGCGTGGTCGTGGATCCCTTCGATGCGTTGGTCCCGGAAGGCCTTATGCAAGGGCTCGATGCTTGGGGGCGGCCGCGCGTGGGCGCGCTGCTCGCGGCGTTCGGCATCGATGGGCGGCAGTGGCGCGCGCTTTGGCGTCTTGGCCGCGATTTTGCCAAGGCGCGACCGACCTTGGCGCGTGCCGCCGACGCGCTGACTGGCCGGCCTTCCCGCGGCCGCGCCTCGTCGCGGCTGACCGATGGCGGGTAACGGCATGCACCACGATTCATGACCGCTATGCCGCACAAGACGGGACCGCGCGCGTGGCTGCGTGTCGTGCCGATTGCCGCCGGCCTATTGGGCCTGGCGGGCGCGGCGCTGCTATTTGCGCGCCATCATCCTGTGCGCATCCTCGATCTTGTGGCCTTCGCCGGGTTCGGCATGCTGTGGCTTGTGCCGGTGCGTGTTATCGTCCTGGCCCTGAACGCACAAGGGTGGCGCGCGCTCTTCCCTCGAGGGCAGACGGTCTCCTTGTCGCTTCTTACCTGGATGGCCTTTGTGCGCAATGCCGTCAATACGCTGCTGCCGGTCGCGCACGTAGGCGGCGAGGTGGCGGCCGCGCGCTATCTGGTGAGGCGCGGGGTGCCGGCGCCGGTGGCGATTGCCGGTATCGTCGTCGAGACCACCGTGTCGATCTTCGTGCAGATGGGTTTTGCGATCCTCGGTATCGGCCTGTTGCTGTCTTACATGGGCAGCGCGCCGCTCATCCAGCGTCTCTGGTGGGGGCTTGCCATCGCCCTGCCCGCGGGGCTCATCTTTGTGTTTTTGCAGTGCCGATCGCGCCTGTTTGCCCGTCTTCAGCGGGCGTTGGGGCGTGTGAATAGCCAACTCGCCGCCGAGGCCACTGACGGCGCGGCCGTGGATGACGCGATCGTGTCCTTATATCGCCGCACCGGCGCGCTCGTCTATTGCGCCCTCTGGCAGGCCTTAAGCCTCGCGGGCGGGGCCGGCGAATTCTGGGTGATTTTGCACCTGCTCCATCAGCAGGCCTCGGTGCGTCTGGCCGTCCTGCTCGAATCGTTGGTGCAGGCGCTGCAAAGCGCCGCGTTCATGGTTCCGGGCACCCTGGGGGTTCAGGAAGGCGGGCTTATCGCCATCGGTGCCGCGACCGGGCTGTCCGCGGATACCGCGCTTGCGATCTCGGCGGTGCGGCGCGTGCGCCAGATCGGGATTTCCCTGCCGGTGCTCCTGTTGTGGTTGCGTGCCAGCCGCGTGCCACCGGTCCACCCCCATCCCCGTCCCGAATGAATAAACGAGTGGATGCGCGGCGCGCCGCGGACTGGTAGCATCGTGGCCCCGGTCCACGCCGGGCGCAGGACCCATGCAAGGAGACCCAATGACAAAGGTGCTCTGGCCCAACCTCTTTATCGTGGGGGCCGTAAAGAGCGGTACGACCTCGCTTTATGCCTACTTGAGGCAGCATCCGGACATCTTTTTTCCGGAGATGAAGGAGCCGCATTTCTTTGCACAGCCCGCGCCCTCGCCGGAGCAGCGGCATCTTATTACATTCGTCGGCGATCAGGCGGGGTATCTGCGACTCTATGAGCGCAGCGGCGACCGCCGTTGGCGGGGCGACGCCAGTCCCTCCTATCTCTGGAGCGCGCCGGCGGCGGCGCGTATTGCCGAGGTAGCGCCCGAGGCGCGCATCATCATTATCCTGCGCGATCCTATCGAGCGCGCCTATGCGCAGTACCTGATGGATTATTCGGAGGGCGCCATCGATCGGCCGTTTTTCGAGGCCTTGCAGCACGATTGGGAGCGCCCGGATAAGGGCTGGGGGGTGTCGCAGCTCTATGTTGAATTGGGGCTCTATACGGGACAGATTCAGCGTTACCGCGCGCTGTTTGGCAGCGACCAGGTGCTGGTGCTGTTGCTCGAGGATTTGAAGAAGGATGCGCGCGGCGTACTGACCCGCATCGCACATTTTCTCGACATCCCCGAGGGACCCATGGCGATGGTCGATATCGCCGAAGCCCACAACCACTACAAGCAGCCCAAGGGCCAGTGGGCGCGATGGCTTGCCGGACACCCTGTGAGCCGGTTTTTGGGGGAACGTGTCATGCCGCGGCGCCTCGGCGAGTATATATGGGAGCATTGGATGCAGAAGGATGCCCCCAAGCCGCCCATCGATGCGCGTGCCGTAGCCTACCTTCAGTCGATCTATGGGCCCGAACTTGTGGCGCTCGAGACCGAACTGGGGCGGCCGCTGCCAGAGCTTCGGCGTAGTTGGGCGGCCGCGTCGCATGCCGCATCGCCGCCGGATGCCGGGATCGCGCCTATCCATCGCGCCGCGGACGTCGCGACGCGCGTCCAGACGGAGGGGGCCGTCGACCGCTAGTCCTCGCGTGCGCCGATGCCAGGTCCTCGGCAACCATGGCGCCCGGGCCCCCTGTTGGTGAACCTCCTATTGCCGGGATCTCCATGCGACCCATCGCGGACCGAAACGCGGGAGGCACCATGGATTCGCAGGACCCTGCATCGCGCTGTATCTCCCGGAAATATTGGGAAAAGTTTGGGGCGTTCTGGGGCGGATCATGGGGGCTTTTGATCGCTGCGGCGTTCTTGTGGAGCCCCGGTGTCCGGGTGCTCGCAGCCGGCGGCCGATCGCAGCTGCGACCATCTCGGCGTTCGCGGGCGGCGGCGTAGTCGTTCACGGGATGTCGGTGTTCGGCGCCGGACTCTATGGCCCCGGCATTCCAAAAAGAGTGCCCTCGAATACGAGACCGCCCTTAAGACCGACTGCGTTCTCGTGATCGTCCCTGGAGCGTGCAACGCGGTTGAGTGCGCCCGCGATACGCCCTCGCGCACCGGTCGCTTCAAGCCCGCACACCCATGGGCATATCCCTTGAATGCCTCGAGGCGAGCACGTGCCGTGCGCGACGCCGCCCCATCCATGGGTCCGGATCCGCGCCCGAGGGCTCAGGGCACCTGCTCGATCATAAGCCAATGGCCATCCTCATCCTGCCCCAAGACGGCATCGGCGATGCGTCGGGGAGGGGTCCGCCCG
>JAJZZU010000330.1 GCA_021797365.1 Pseudomonadota bacterium
GGGTCGTCACGCACAGTTATCCGTGGCCGAACCCGACGTCTCCAGGCCCCCACGAATGAGGATACGCATCATGCTGGAGAAGATGGGAAAGAAGTCGGGCGAAAAGCCCTGCAACACGATAGACACCCTGATTGGCGAACAGACCCAGATCACCGGCAACCTGGTATTTTCCGGGGGCTTGCGTATCGACGGCAAGGTCCAGGGAGACATTACCGCGCAGGGCGACGGCAGCACCCTGATCTTGAGCGAACGCGGCGAGGTGACGGGCAATATCAAGGTCCCGCATCTCATCATCAATGGGACGATCAAGGGCAACGTCCACTCCTCGGAATGCGTGGAGTTGCAGGCCAAGGCCGAGATTACCGGCGACATGACCTACAAGAGTCTGGAGATGGCCCTCGGCGCCACGGTCAATGGCGGGCTCATCCATGAGGCGGAGAAGGGGACACCGAAGCTGAAGGCCATAGGCGCCTCCGATCCGGTCATATCCTAGGCCCGTTTGACCGCACACCCGGGCGCGCGGATAATGGTGGACAGCGAATTTACGAGGATTCATCAGCATGACTGAAGCCGTTGCCACCGAGATGCCGAGCCCTTTGAATTTCACCGACAGTGCCGCCCAAAAGGTGAAAGAACTGATTACCGAGGAAAACAACCCGGCGTTGATGTTGCGGGTGTTTGTTTCGGGCGGCGGCTGCTCGGGTTTCCAGTACGGGTTTACGTTCGACGAGAACGCCAATGAGGATGATGCCCGCATCGACAAGGGCGGCGTCACCCTGCTTGTCGACCCCATGAGTTTTCAGTATCTGGCGGGCGCCGAGATCGATTATCAGGAGGGTCTGGATGGCGCCCAATTCGTCATCAAGAATCCGCAGGCCAAGAGCACCTGCGGGTGCGGGTCGTCATTCTCGGTCTAGCGTCAACCCGGATCGACTGCGGTCCCCGAAGGCCCCTCCCGCGAGGGGCCTTCGCTTTTGTGGCGCTCACGCGGGGTAAAGGGCGCCGAGCACGACCGGATGGCGGGCACCCGTGACCGATGGGAGATTGCCGGGGCGCCCGGCTTTTGCCTCGCGGGCGAGCCAGGCGAAGGCAGTGGGCTCGACCAGCTGTGGATCGAGACCCAGCCGGGCAGTCGTTTGGACCGGGATTGCGAGGCGCTCGGCGATCGCCGCCACGAGCACCGGGTTTGCGGTGCCGCCACCGCACAGATAGACCTCTTCCGGGGCCAGCGGGGCGAGCGCCTCGGTGATCGTGTCGGCGGTGAGGGCGACGAGTGTCGCTTGAACATCGGCGGCATCCAGATCCCGGCCGAGCCGCCGCAGGCGCTCATCGAGCCATTCCGAGGTGAAGTGCTCGCGCCCGGTGCTCTTGGGCGGCGCGGCCGCGAAATACGGATCATCCTTCAGAAGCCCCAAGAGCGCGCCATGCACTTGCCCGCAAGCCGCCAGTCGCCCATCGGTATCCTGGGGTTGGCCGGTGTGCCGTCGGGCCCAGCCATCGAGCAGGGCGTTGCCGGGTCCGGTGTCGAAACCCTGCGTGGCGGCGCTCGTAGCGGCGGCGGGGATTATCGTGATATTGGCGATGCCGCCGATATTGACGATGGCGCGGGCGCGCGTGGCATGACCAAACAGCCATTGATGGAAGGCCGGTACGAGCGGCGCCCCTTGGCCGCCCGCGGCCATGTCGCGGCGCCGGAAATCGGCGACGGTGGCAATACCGGTGCGTTCGGCAACGCGCGCCGGATTGCCGATCTGCACCGTGAAGGCATGAGGCCCGCGCGGCCGATGGCGGATGGTCTGCCCATGCGAGCCTATGGCGGCAATATCGGTGGCCGCAAGCCCGGCCCTGCGATGGACCTCGCTGCTGGCCGCGGCGAATATCTCCGCGAGCTGCTCCTCGAGCACGCCCATGCGCTCGATCTCGTTCTCTCCCGGGACCATGAGCGCGAGCAGGCGCTGGCGCAGGGGTTCCGGGTAGGGGTGGTAGCTATGCGCGGCGAGCACGACCCGCGGCGCGCCCTCGTCGAAGCGCACACACACGGCGTCCACACCGTCCCCGCTCGTGCCCGACATGAGCCCGATGTAGTAATCCGCCCTGGTCTTTCTGCTGCCCGGCATGGCCGCTATGGTAACCTTGGCGCTGTCAAAGGAGGTAGTGATCGTGAAGGTCGCCATAGAGGACGCGCTGTCCATCATCCGCGCGGGCACCGCCGACATCGTTTCCGAGCCGGAGTTGCGCGAAAAGCTCGCCCTTGGCCGGCCGCTGCGTATCAAGGCCGGCTTCGATCCCACGGCCCCGGACCTGCATCTTGGGCACACCGTGCTTTTGCGCAAGCTGCGCCAGTTTCAGGACCTCGGGCATATCGTCTTGTTTCTGATCGGCGACTTCACGGGGCGGATCGGCGATCCCACGGGCAAGAATGCCACGCGCCCGCCGCTTTCGGCCGAGGATGTGGCGCGTAATGCCGAGAGCTACGAGCAGCAGGTCTTCAAGATTCTCGACCGGTCGCGCACCGAGGTGGTGTTCAATTCCCAATGGATGGGGACCCTTGGGACTTATGAGCTCGTGCGCCTGGCCTCGCATTACACGGTGGCGCGCCTCTTGGAACGAGACGATTTCGCGAAACGCTACGCCGATCATCAACCGATCGCCGTCCATGAGTTTCTCTACCCCCTCATACAAGGCTACGATTCCGTGGCCCTGCATGCCGACGTCGAGCTGGGCGGCACCGACCAGCGTTTCAACCTGCTCGTGGGCCGCGAGCTCCAGCGCGCCCATGGTCAGCCCCCACAGGTGGTCATCACGCTGCCCATCCTGGAGGGCACGGACGGTGTCCAGAAGATGTCTAAATCACTAGGTAATGCGATCGGCGTGTCCGACCACCCCGACACCATGTTCGGCAAACTCATGTCGATCTCCGATGCCCTGATGTGGCGGTATTTCGCGCTTTTATCGCTGCGTCCACAAAACGCGCTAGACGAGCTCCGCCGATCTGTGGATAATGCCGCCAACCCGAGGGACGTGAAACTCGCGCTAGCCCATGAGCTTGTGGCGCGGTTCCATGGCGTTGCCCAAGCCGATAGCAGCCAGGAGCGTTTCCTGGCGGTTTTCAGCCGAAAGGCTTTACCGGAGACCATCGACGAGCGTATGCTTGTCATCCCTCCGGAAGGACTTGGCATAGCGCAGGCGCTGAAGGGCGCGGGCTTGGTCGAGTCGAGTTCCGAGGGTTTGAGACTCATCCGTCAAGGCGGGGTCAAGGTGGACGGGGAACGTGCCGTCGACACCCTGGTCTTTCAGCCGAACACGGTGAGGTTGGTACAGATCGGAAAGCGGCGTTTTCTGCGATTGCAGTTTCGTGAAA
>JAJZZU010000331.1 GCA_021797365.1 Pseudomonadota bacterium
GCAGAAGGCATAGGCGAACGCCGCCTGGTCGGCTAGGCCTTCCAGTACAATCATGCGACGCCTGACGTCATACGCGCCGCGACCAGGCGACAATGGGTCGCTCCCCAGGCGCAATTCCAGTCCAGCCCGACCGTAGAGCCCAGCGAAATCCGCGGGCACTCCGATTCTGTCCATGACGCCGGCCGCGGTGCCGATGGCGCCTTGCAAGGTAGCCCGCAGGCCGCTTGCGCCACCAACGAAAACGGCGGTTCGGAACCCGGATAATGCAAGAAATTCCCGCGCCTCACCCATAACTTAAGAGAATATATTGGTATACTGTTCAGTATAACACGCCTATGATAGACACATTCCGCCGGCTTAGGAGAACATCATGCTTGCCGTCAAATTTGAGTGGACCTTCTACGATCGCGGGATCACAGAAAGCCTGCCCCGCGGCCTATGTTTCATCGGCGACCCCCATACCCCAGGCGCTCCGCGCGATCACCACCTCGACACTCTCTCCCGCGCCATCCGCGCCGCTTCGGACCGCGGTCTTGTACCGGTCATGCTGGGGAACCTGTTCCAATCGCCACAAGAGGCCGCGCCCACTCTCTTCTCGAGCCTTTTCCGGATCTTCCGCCGATCGCTTTACCGGCCGATCGCTAATCTTGGCAGCCGGGACAAGCATGGGGCGCTGCTGACGCCGGATTGCGCCCTCTGGGTTCTCGCCGAATCCGGCGCGGTCAGCGTCACACACAACGCCAGGACAAGGGCGCTTTTGATCGACCTCGAAGACGGTCCCATGGCGCTTTACGCGGTGCCCCATGGACAGAATGTGCCAAACGCCGTCGACAGCCTGTGCCCGCCCGAAAGAACCGTGGTCATCACACACTTCGACGGGACGCTCCACGAGGTCAGGGGAGCGTCCCTGCTGGTTAACGGGCACACACGCGACCCGGCGGGTGTGCAGGTCCTTGGGGGGACAGTCTGTGTAAATTCCGGGATCATCCGGGTCGATGGCCGCCAGGTCCACGCGCCCGCTTTATGGACCTGGCAGCCGGGACAGCGGACGCCGGATCACCACCTGCTACGCCATCTGCCGGCAGCGCCGGCCTTCGATCTCGCGGCCGTCCCAGACGAGGAACTGGCCGCTGGGATGACGGAGGATGGCGCTCTAGACGATGCGCGTGAAGCGCGCGCACTGTACATGCTGGAGCAAGAGGCGCCCCAGGAAGCCGATGAGCCGTCACCATCATGCGGTGCCTGATCGTGTGCGCAAAACTCGGCGATCACAGCACGGCCGGCAGCCACTTTGCCCCGCTCCGCGCGCCGGCAGCAGCCCGCGGCCGTCGCGCCGGACTAGCTGCCCCTGGCCCTGTAGCCCTATCGGTTTTCTGAGTTCGGAACAAAAACGATAGACAACGTGCAGCCGACAGCTTCTGCATACTTTTTCAGAGACGCCACGGACGGTGCATGCTTTGTCCCGCCCTCGAGCCGCGAAATGACGCTTTTGGTGGTTCCCATCC
The DNA here is from genome assembly GCA_021797365.1 of Pseudomonadota bacterium. Next base: position 1,506 of record JAJZZU010000331.1, read on the forward strand.
TGTCGGCCACGGCCTCTTGCGTGAGTCCGGCCCGACGCCGCGCGTTCAGCAGGGTGTGCGCCAGGGTATATTCCGCCTCCAGAGCCTCGTAGGCTTCCGAAAACCCCTTCCGCTGCGCGGCTTTTTTCAGAAAGCGATTATGGTCATGTGCGACCGGCTCGTGCTTTAGCTTGCTCATTTTGTATTACCTCTTTCATGCGATCTCGGGCCTTCTTGAGATCCCGGTCCGGCGTCTGTTGAGTCTTTTTGATAAAGGCGTGTAGCACGATCACGCGCTGCCCCGCCAGAAAGCCATAAAGCGCCCTACCGATCCCCGATCGCCCCTTGGGTCGCAACTCGAATAGCCCGCCACCCAAGGCCCGCGAGTGTGGCAGGCCCAGGTCGGGGCCGTGTTCCATAAGAAGCTCAACCAACCGTGCGTAATCTGCGAGTATCTCAACAGGCCACGCCTCGATCGTGGTTAACACCTTTGCGTGGAAGTATTCCAGGGAGTAGGCCACGGGAACGGACGTTAGCAAATATGCGAACTTTTGGCAAGTAGCCGGTATAACCTTGCGCCCGCCGGCCCATCGATGTACACCCCGGCACTGCCAGCTATAGAAAAAGATGAACAAACGAGAGATCATGTGGGGGCCATCCCGCGCAGTGTTGCGGTATATAATACCGAGTACCACACACGTGTTGGGAGATCTTCATGGTAAACGCGGAGTTGCGGGACCAGGAGTGGCGCGGTGAGGTCGTATCCGTGCGCATGCAGGCGCCGGATGGCACCTTCAGCGTATTCTCTGTCGCGCCGGCGGACGGGAACGGCGATGCGCAGACCGTGCGGTTCCCGGGAGCCGCCCCCAAGCCCGGCGCCTCCATTATCATCAAAGGGCACCTCGTGCGCCATGCGAAATACGGCCCGCAAATCGAGGCCTCCTCGGTTACACCGGACGTTCATTCTCGGGATGGCCTGCTTGCGTACTTGTCATCCGGCTCCATCAAGGGGATCGGCCCCACGCTGGCGCAGGCCATCGTGGACAACGGGGGCGCCGCCCTTTTTGCGCATCCCGGCAAGATGGCCAAGCTCCCCCGCGTCTCGACCAAAATGGCCGAGCAGTTCTGCCGCGACTGGAAAGAACAAGCCGGCATGCGCGAAGCGCTGATCGCCCTGCAGGGTATGGGGCTCGGCGCCCGCAGGGCGGCGGCCGTGGTGGCCCTGTACAAGGGAGAGACCATAACCAAGGTGAAGGCCAATCCTTATGCGGTATTGATGAGTGTACGCGGTATTGGCTTCACGTTGGCCGACCAGGCGGCGCTCGCAAGCGGCGTGGCACCTGACGCCCCCATGCGCATCGATGCGGCGATCCAGGCCGCGTGTGCGGAGACGATGGATCGCCACGGGCATACCCTAATCACGGAAGATGCCCTGGTGACCGCTGCGTCCGCGTTGACGCAGCAGCCGGCGGAGGCGATCAGTGCGCGCACCAAGCGGCCCGGCAAGCTCGTATCGCTCCAGCGCGGGAGTCAGACGCTCTATAGCACGAAGGAACTCCATGGCGCGGAACAGGGCATCGCACGCGACGTGTTCCGTCTGCAAAAGGCGGAACCCTCATTCAAGCCAAAGATTCTGCCGCAGCACGCCATGACGGCCTTCGAGCAGGCCACGAAGATGTCCTTGAATGCCGATCAACGCCGGGCGGTGCAGATGGCGGCCGACAACAAGGTCATGGTCCTGACGGGCGGTCCAGGCGTCGGCAAGACCACAACCTTGTTCGCGGTCCTGGACTTGTTCCGCGGCGCCCGCATCAAGCTATGCGCACCGAGCGCGCGGGCGGCCAAGCGCATGCAGGAAGCGACAGGGGCCGAGGCGC
>JAJZZU010000332.1 GCA_021797365.1 Pseudomonadota bacterium
CAGGTGCTGGTCGGCTATATCCCTTCGGCCCTGAAAAACGAACTCACGGCCGCCGGTTATCTCAAGGCCCCTAAGGATTAGCGGTGGGCGCGTGTCGTAGGCGTGCGGCACGCGCCGCGCTCGCGGGCCTTGCGGCATGAAGATCGCCACCTGGAACGTCAATTCCCTGCGCGTGCGTCTGGCGCAAGTCGAGTCGTGGCTGGACGACGTCGCGCCGGATATCCTGTGTCTGCAGGAGACCAAGGTGCCGGATACGGATTTCCCGATCCAGACGTTCGTGGCGCGCGGCTATCAGGTGGTCTTCCATGGCCAGCGTACTTATAACGGTGTCGCCATTGCCGCGCGCGGGCCGCTCGCCGATGTCACTTGCGGTCTGGCGGGTTTCGCAGACGAGCAATGCCGCGCCTTAGCGGCCACCTTCCAGGGCCTGCGCGTGGCGAGCCTCTATGTCCCCAACGGCACCGCCGTCGATTCGCCCCGCTACCCCTACAAGCTCAGTTGGCTCGCCGCCCTCAAGGAGCAAAGTCGCGTGTGGCTTGCGCAAAACCCGGCCTTGGTCCTGGCGGGCGATTTCAACATCGCCCCCGAGGATCGCGATGTCTACGACCCGGCCGCCTGGGAGGGGTCGGTGCTTGTGAGCGCGCCCGAGCGGGCCGCCTTCCAGGCCCTGATCGATACGGGGCTTACGGACGCACTCGGGAGCCTGGCCGGCGAGGGCCGCGGTTTCAGCTGGTGGGATTACCGCGCGGCGGCGTTCCGGCGCGATCAAGGCCTGCGCATCGATCACATCCTTCTGGGTTCGCCGCTGGCCGCGACCTTCGTACGGGGGTTCGTGGATCGCAAGGCGCGCGCCCATCCGCGACCCTCGGATCATGCCCCGGTCGTGGTCGAGCTGGCCTGGCCGCCCGCGTAGCCTCGCAACGGGCAATCCCATCCCTATGTATCGTTATCCATACATATCGCGCTCACATTAAAGGCCTTGTCTCAAGGCCATACGCCAGCATTTATGCGGCCGCGCCCTTGGGTCGAGTGTTCCACAAACGACACATGCGCCTGAGATCCCTTATGACCAGCCCGGGATTTTCCGGATGCCAGGCTTACACTAGCGCCGCGCCCGCTTCCCGAAAGCCCCCGGACGCTCCCCTGCCTATCCCGCAAAACCCATAGGGATCAGCCTGTTAAAGAACGGACCAGGCCGCTGGCACGGTTCTTGTTAATGGTGTTGGCGTACGCCAGGCAGCGAGCCTCAAGACGCCGCCGGCGGGTCGTTCTCGAAATGGGTCATGCCAACATGAAGCGCGCTGTCCTTGTCGTCGTAGTTTCCGCAGTCCCGCTATTGGCGGCGGCCAAGGTCATGGCAGCGGATCCGCCGGCGGTCGTTAATGCCGCCTCGCTGACGGGCTCCGTGCTCGCCGGCGGCCAGGGTGTCGCCACGGTCAATGAGGCGGCAGGCGACGGCAATATCCAGGCCAACAGCGATGCCATCGCCATCGCCCACGACGGTGGCGCGGTCGCGAGGATTCATCAGCGCGTGAGCGGCTCGGTCGCCGGTGTGGGTACGGACTCCGCGCGCATAGGCGGCGCGGCGTTCGCGCGCTTTGCGGGGATACTGAACGTGAACCAGGCGGCCGGCAGCAATAACCTCGAGGCCAATCGCGTGATCATCGCGCGCTCGCTCCATCGCCTGAGCCTTGCGCAGCTCACGCATATCGCGCCGCCCATCCACCAGATCAATCACACCCGTCTGCCGGCCTCCACGGGGGGTCGGCAGACGGTCACAGTCGCTGATAACGCCTTGAAGGGCGTCACCGGGATCGCCCAGGTGAGCCAGGCTGCCGGTTCGGGTAACAGCCTGAGTAACAGTGTCACGCTCAACGTATCCGCGGGCATGAGCCCATAGGGGTGCGGGGTCACCCCGATACAAAGTCGTTTTTCCGTTAACTCGTAAAGGAGAGGTGTATGGCAACTCAGTGGAAACTTCGTACCATAGTGGCGGCCGTGGGCATGGCCCTTATCGCCCCCGTGGCCATGGCCAAGACGACCGGCCAGGCCCAGGCGACTGCCAACAGCAGTCAGAAGGCCATCGGCTCCTTCGATTTCACCACAGGCTCGACCAATAGCGCCACGATCAACCGGCACGTCTTGCAGAATGCCACCGGCAACATCGGCGTGAACATCGCCGGCGGCAACGGCAACATGCAGGTCAACAATACCGACGTCGCGCTTGCCAACGGCGCGCTCACCAAGAAGACCAGCACGTCATCCCTGGTCGAGAATACGCAGTGGGGCAACATCTTCTCGTTCAGCCTGTCGAAGGATGTCACCAACAGCGCCTCGGCCTCGAACCACGTCCTGCAGGACGCCACCGGTAATATCGGCCTGAACGTCGCCGCCGGTGCCGACAACATGCAGGCCAACAACACCGCCCTAAGCCACGCCCTGGGCGTGCTCCCGAGCGGCCAGGCCGCGGCCACGATCGAAAGCGCCCAGATATCCGGCCCGTTCGCCTTGGCCATGGCGGGCGGCAATAACGACACGGCAAGCCTCTCAAACCACGTCCTGCAGAACGCCACCGGCAACATCGGCGCCAACATCGCCGCCGGCGACGCCAACATGCAGGGCAACAACCTTGCGGTGTCCTTCAACCGGGGCGGCCTGGACGCCTATGCCGGGGCCGGCAGCATGCAGGTCGCGGGTCTCGTGGGCGCGCTCACCATGGGCGCCGACAACGACGCGACTCTCTCAAACCACGTCCTGCAGAACGCCTCCGGCAACATCGGCGTCAACGTGGCGGCAGGCGAGCAGAACATGCAGGCAAACGGCCTGTCGGTCGCAACCGCCCAGTCCGTCTACCCGTATTCGCCGACGGCCACCACGGGCTCGAGCATCGCGCAGGTCGGCAATAGCCAAAACGGCGGCATCATTGCCGGCAGCCTCAATATCGGCTCCGACAACGACGCGACACTCTCAAACCACGTCCTGCAGAACGCCTCCGGCAACATCGGTGTGAACGCCGCGGCCGGCACGCAGAACATGCAGGCCAACAACGTGGCGGTGGCCATGAATATGGCGACCAGCTCGGGTGGCGTGGCCAACTCCAGCATCGCTAATAACCAGAATGCCGGGCCGTTTGGCGGCTCGCTCAGCCTCTTTGGCGATGACGATGCCTCCATCACCAATCACGTGCTGCAAAACGCTACCGGCAATGTGAACGTAAACGTCGCCTCTGGCGCCGACAACATGCAGGCCAATGGACTTGCCGCGACGGACAACAACGCCGGCAAGCTTGCCACCGCGGCCATCGACAACGACCAGGGGACCGAGGGCTTCCACGGGAACCGCGCGCGCCTGTCGTTCAC
>JAJZZU010000333.1 GCA_021797365.1 Pseudomonadota bacterium
TATGGCGGACAAATTCGGCTAAAATGGGAAGTATACGCGCTAACTTATTGTTTAAATTGGCGTCCCCAAGGGGATTCGAACCCCTGTTACCGCCGTGAAAGGGCATATCTGACGTTTTTCGGGGTTGGGTGCCACCTCCTTATGGAACAATCGTTTAGAGAATAATGACCACAATATCATAGGCTTACGCGGATATATCTTAGGGATTTAAGCGGACATCAAAGGACACAAGCGGACGCGTTTTTTATTCTCCGGTTACCACCAGGTTACCACAGTCATATTGGAATTATCCCCGGCAATCCCCTTAGGTCCGTCATCAGTGTTTACGATGAACGGCGCTATCACGCGGACAATCGGCTTGTTTTGCTTACGATTTAAGAAAAATGAACGGGTTTTGTGTGTTATCCGGTATACGTTAACACACAAAACACATTACTAATCAGTAAGTTACATGCGGCTGGACGTTGTATTGCGCGGATTTGCGGGCATACTGGACCCAAGTGGAGAAAAGGTGACGAGGGGGTGTTGGTAGCACCCCCTCGCCGATGCCAAAAATGCCCCGTCTTGAGCGTTCATGGCTTCTTTAGCATAAACGCCGCGGGGTCCGAACAAAAGGATCGGACCCATGACCCAGTCAATATCTACGACCATCGGTGTGGCCGGCGCCGCGCGCCTGCTCTGCATCAACCCGAGAACCTTGCGCGCGCTCGTCAGGCGCGGCGAGGTTCCACCGCCCGTTCGCGTGGGACAGCGGCGGCTAATCTGGCGCGTGGCCACACTGGAGGAGTTCCTTGCAAACGGCGGGACGCCAGAGTTTACCGCCGCACGCGCTCGCCCAGGTCGCCCCCGTAAAAGGGGTGCCCTATGAGTATCCCCGTCGAAATCGTTTTGGCCCGGCTGGATGGAGTCACCGGTAAAACCCCATCATGGATGGCCCGATGCCCCGCGCACGACGACCGCACGGGCTCCCTGCACATAACTGAGAAGCCCGACGGACGCGTGCTCATCCATTGCCATGCAGGGTGCGGCGGGGCCGACGTGGTGGAGGCCCTTGGTCTCCAGTTTGGCGATCTTAAACCCGGCAGGTGCGAGTTTGCCGGGCCTGAACCTGTGGAACGGAACGCGCGGGAATCCTTACGCGCCGTCGCGCATTCTATGCTCGTCGCCGTACAACTGCTAAATGCCGTCGCGCACAAGAAGGTTGTCACGGAGCGTCAGGCGGATCTAGCGGGAAGGTTGGCGGCGGAGATCATGGCGGCCATGGACGCCGCTGGCGTCAAACCCACTGTAGCAACGGAGCGGAGGGTGCGGGCATGACGGACATAACCAAGAAAGAGGCCAAGAAAGAAGAAATCCCCTCGCCCGAAAATGTTTACCACAAACGCGCTGGCGCGGACGCGGACCTAGCGTCTCAAGATGGGATTTTGTATCGGTGGAATGGCATCTATTGGGCTGCACAGGACGTGACCGAGGAGGAAAGTCGCGCTTTCGCATGGTTACAGACCCACTACCCCTCTAAGGTCTCTACGCCCCTAGCAAAGCACTGTGCAGCGGCTGCCGTTATGGGCGCCCAAAGATTGCCATGCCCGAAATCAAAATCTCAGGATGCTGTTCTGCTTCCTTTGCGCGACCAGTATCTGCGCATTACAAAATCGGGGGCGCTGATGTTGACGGATCCAGACAAATCCGCGGGGCTCACCTATATGGTTGACGCGGCATTCGACCCAACCGCTGCCGCGCCTTTGTTCCATAACTTTCTAGAACAGGTCTTCATGGGTGATCAGGATACGATGAGATGGGTACAGGAGTACGTCGGTTATAGTTTGCTCGACGACTGCCGTTACCAAACGGCATTGTTTCTCGTGGGGTCCGGCGCGAACGGAAAAACCACGTTGGCCGAAATCATAAGCAGGCTCCATAGGCGAACTGTCTCCATGCAACTCAACAACCTGCGCGGGTTCAGTCTCTCTCCATTGATCGGCGCGAGCCTGGTTCTCGTGGACGAGACGCCGCCAAGGATCGACGAGCAGGCACTGAAGAGCTTGATATCCGGAGGACTATGCCAAATCGACAGAAAATTTCGCGACCCAGTGTCGTTTCGTCCGGGTGCGAAATGGCTCGTTCTGGGCAACGTGGTCCCCTCGATTTCTGACCAGTCGCACGGGTTTTGGCGCCGCATGCCCGTGGTGCCATTCAAGCGCCAATTCTCCACAGACGAGCAGGACCCATCACTGACAAACAAAATAACGAGCACAGAAATGTCCGGAGTGCTCAACTGGGCTGTCGCGGGATTGGTCTGCTTGATGCAGCGCGGGAGATTCCCCGCGCCCAGCGAGGCTATGGTCCTAGCTCAAAGCGAGTGTCAAAAAGAAAGCAATTCGGTCATGTCCTGGTGGCTCGATGATCGAGTTGAGTTTAATAGGGACTTTGAAACCCCCCGGCATGTAGTTTATAGCGACTACAAAACATGGTGCGGCGACAACGGAATGGCGGCGCTGGGTGTCGAAAAGTTTTGGGGTCGGCTCAAACAGATCGCTGGTGGTGAGGCGGTTGAGCCGAAGCCTCGGAAAATACAAGGCAAAACCGTGCGAGTGGTTCCATTGCGCTTGCTGACTGAATCTGCAGGATCAACCAAGAAAGTCGTGATGGGGAGATGGTAACCATGGCCGTCCAATGGCAAATGAGTGCCGACGAGTTTCTGGCGCTAGTATCAAGGACTGAACCTGTGGCGGTGGCGGCAGACCCGCCACGCGACACCAAAAAGAACGACAAGACCGGCAACGAACCCGACCCATTCGCTGTGTTAGCCGATCTGCCCCTGCTCCACGATGATAAAAAATTTATCGAGGAACAGATCAAGTTCCTTTCCCACACCAACCAACGAAACCTACTAATCTGGTACCGGCGGATCTGGATCCAAGCGCAGGAACGGGAGCGGAACGTGACCCGGAAAGAGAATACCGGACGGAGGCGCGCAAACAGTTTCTTGCGACGCTATATCACCCGAATAGTCCGCCGTACCCTTTAGTCAACCACCACGCCCCATACTGACGACGCCCTGGTCGGCGACCAGAAAGTTGGTCGCCACGCTCCACGCCATACAAGCCTCCACCTCACTGGTTACAGGTTAGGTTGCAGGCTTGCGCGAAACCTGTAACCTCGTAACGTTCTGTTTCATAATGGTTTTCCGCCAAAAGGTTGCAGGTTGCAGGTTTGCGCGAAACCTTTTTTACAGAGATGGACCCCAATTCTTGGACACTAGCTTAGGTGATTATCTGCCCTTACAGTAACGCAACAAGGAGCAGAAATCCTATGAGCAAGACACGACGCAATCACGCCCCGCAGTTCAAGGCCAAGG
>JAJZZU010000334.1 GCA_021797365.1 Pseudomonadota bacterium
CGGCGCCTCCGGCGGCAGGCGAGACAGCACATCTGCACAGAACGGCGTATCGGCAATCGTCTCCCGGGGGGCGGCCTCCGGCGCGCGGATATGCGACTCCAGGTTCTTGTGCGCGTCTATGCCGAACGATCGCTCGGTGAACGTCGGCTCCGTCACGTCCTTGGCGACATACTTGTGGTAGAACGCCTTGGGGCAGTTCTCAAACTGCTTGAGCGAAGTGTATGAATAGACCAACGCCTTTTCGGTCATGCGACCACCTTGAGCTTACTACCGCCCAGGACCGCGTTGCCACACGTCACAAGACCGTCCTCCTCGTCCGTGGACGGGACGAACACCAGCACGTCGAACCCCGCGTCCTTCAAGTCCTGCTCCGGGCGCTGGTAGGGGTGATAGCTATGGTAGCCCTCCACCGTCTCGATCCCGTTGGCGCGGCAGGCCGTGTTGTTGTGGATGGGCGTGATCTTGCACATGAACTTCTCCGGGTCGAACAGGGAGCGCAGCTTCTTGGCGTCGATCTCATACCCCGAGGCGTAGGCGAAGTTGAGGCAATACTTCCGGCTTATGGGGTCCGGCATTTTCTCGACTATGGCGGCAATAGTCGATAAGGACGCTTGCATGCCGCCGAACATAACATCGCGCTGTGCCTCGCTCGTGGTATTGATGCTAAGTTGTAGCCCCGCTTGGCCGTTGTAAGCGACATTTTTCAGCTCACACCAATCCAGCAATCGAGACTCCAGGGAGCGCAGTTTGCTTGGGCACGATGTCGTAAGCACCGGGTGAACGACCTCGACGCTCAGGCCGGTCTGTTTCTCGAAAGACCGCTTATTCGCGATCAGCCAAGCGGCAAACTCAAACACGGCGTTGTTGAAGATCGGATCACCCATACGGGCGAAGTGGATATTCAGCCGCTCGGTATACCGCACCTGCGGGAAAAGCCCGATGGCGGAGAACAGTTGCTTTTTCAAGTCGTCAAACGACACATTACCGGCGAACTTGATGTTCGGCACGTCACAGAAGTTGCACTTCATGACGCATCCGTACTGGGTGCTCAACGTCACCACCCACTTCTCGGACAGCGGCATGCACTCGGTGTTCGGCACGCCGTTCAACTCCCGCGTGTACCCGAGAAAGTCGGCCTTGACGTTGTGCGCCTTCCCATAGTCACCTATGGACAGCGTTTCGAGCTTGCCTTTCTCGTACTCATCGACGAATAAATACCCCGTCGGAATCTTGAACTTCTGCATCGTGCCTCCTAAACCTTCGCATCTTTGTAGTTTGCCCCCACCCCGGCCTCCGCTGAGACGGGGAACCCGGCTGCCCATGCGGGCGCGGTGCTCATAATGGCCTGCACGGTGCGGCGCGCGGCGTCGGCCTCCGCCACCGGCACCGAAAACACCAGCTCGTCATGCACCTGCAAGAGCGGGCGCAGACCCGCGCGCAGGCACTCGACGGTCTGTTCCCGGAGGATGGCCGCCGCGATTCCCTGCACAGCATTTTCGACGCATTTCGCTCCATATATTCGATGTGTCTGGAAGCCTTTAACTTTCCCATCGAACGAATCGTACACCCACTCGCCGGACTCAGATCGCCGCATATTGGGGTAGTGTATGGGCATGCCGTCCGGCAGCCACAACGCGCCGCCGCCCACGGACAGGCCCGGAGCGCCTAGGGTCGTATCGATACCGGCGGAGAGCGCCGACAGGCAGCCATCCGCGTCCTGCCACAACTGGCGCACGGGGTACCGCAGGTTGCGATAGAGCTTCACCAGGTGCATGCACACCGAGACGTGTGTGAGCCATGCATCCATCGGGAGTGTGGGCGGGCACTTCGCCAGCGTATCGTTGTCGAGACCGGGGCAGGGAGGGGCGGACATGGCGGCCGCGTCGTCGGCGGTGAACACCACCGGCGGCCCCATGACGCCTTTACGAAGCGTCTGCTCAAGCCGCAGCCACGACATGCCATAACCGAGCGCCAAGACCAGGATTTTGCCGACGAAGCGTTCGGCCTTATCCGCCTTCGTGATCGGACGGCCGTACACCGCACTGGCCATGACGCAGTACGGATCGCCTCCTGAGCGAAACACGTCCAGCATTTCCGTGTCGCCCGCGAGCCACGCAAGCCCCCGGGCCTCGATGGAACTGAGATCGCAGACCACCAGGGTCTCCCCGGGAGGGGCCTCGATCGCCTCGCGCAAGGCGGAGCCGCGCGGGAGATTTTGCAGGTTGTCGCGGTTGCCGCCGGAGGCGCGGCCGGTCGAAGCGCCCCAGTACGACAGATGCACCGGGAGGGGACCGCGCGCGGCGGTGCGCGCCAGTGACTCCAGGCGGGTCTCCATGATGGACGAACTGCACGCCAGACGGCCAGACACCAGGCGCACCACCCGCTCGTCCGGGTGTTCGAGCAACGCCGTGAACGCATCGTCGTCCTTGGCCGCTGCCAGCGTCTCCTCCCCCGTGCGGGCGGAGACCTTAACGGGAGGTTCCACGCCCAGGGCCTTGAGGGCGGCCGCGAACTTGGGCCGCGAGCGCAACACCGTGAGCGACGCCCCGGCGTTTTCCACCGCGAGGGCCTTGCGGGACCGCTCCTCGGCCAAGGCGCCATAGAGCTTGGCGGCGTTCAGCCGCAGCCGCGGCTGGGTCGCCATGCGGATCATGACGTCGATGATGGACAATTCACGCGAGGGAAAGCCCTCACGGAGCGCGGCGAACAGCTTGTATGTCAGTTCCACGTCCTGGACGCAGTACCCGCCCAGGGCGGCGGAGGCCGCGGGGTCCAGGCGTTCCACGCCATAGGTCTTGATGAGCTCGCCCGCGATCTTGCTGCCCAGGCCCAGATACTCGCATAGGCCGTTCAGAGACGCCCCACAGAATGCGCCGTAAAGGGCGCGGCCCATGGACTGGGTGTCGAGGTAAAAACGCGGTATGAGGCCGTAGTGGTGGGCGAGGATGGATGCGTCGAACAGCGCGTTGTGGCAGAGCAGAAAGGCGCTACTCCAGGGGAGATCGCCCAGGGTTTTGGCGATGCCGTCGGCGTCCGAGACCCAGTAGGCCGGCGCGTCGTTCAGCTTGATGCCCACCCCGTGCGCGTGGAACCGCGCGTCCTCGATATAGTCGGTGGTGCGCATCTTCGACAGCGTGTAGTCGGGGCCGTAGAACGTTTCAAAATCGAGCGTAATGAGCATCACCTATCCTCGTGTTTTTCGTTATTATACGTTTGGGGCTGAGGATGTCAAACGTCCTCGGCCTCTTTTCCTGCCTCCACATACCGCGAGCAGCCGTTCCACATATCGACGACGCTGGCGTAGGGGCCTAGCGGCCCACGCGCACCGCAATGCTTGCA
>JAJZZU010000335.1 GCA_021797365.1 Pseudomonadota bacterium
CGACCTCCGGAATACCCGCCGGGCGGTCGACTTCGATTATCGGAAAGTGCAGGAGCAATTGCCCGCGATCCTGCTGGTGCAGGGCGGCGGGAATGAACCACAGTTTGCGCGTGTTGTCCCAGCGGGCGCCCATCGCTTTTGCGGCGTCTTTTTCGGCGAATGGCACATCTATATATAAGGTCATAAAGCCTCCATGGGTTTGTCTGCTCGTACGGTGTCGGCGGAAATGGATGGATAGGTGCGCTCACCGCAACGGCTTCTCCCAGCGAATCTTCTTGGCGGTGGTCTGGGATTGGGCGCGCGCACGTGCGGCGTGCCCCCATGGTCGGTAGCGCGTCGTGGCCGCCGCCCGCCAGCCGCCCGCCTTGTAGATCGTCCCCGTATGCACGCTGGTATCTTGATAGGAGACGAGGCGCGTGATTTCAGGCCAGCGCGCGCGGATACGCCGTTCGCAGCGCGCCATGAGCCATGTCGCCGTGTTTTTGGGGCAGGTAGGAGCGATCGCCAACCGGCGCAGTTCGAGGGTCGATCCATCGCTCAAGCGAGGCGACACCGGCGAGGTGTAGATAGCGACCGCATGTGCCCAACCGTTCGTGACCAAGGCGAAGCAAACGGAATGCTTGTTACGCGGCGAGCGTCCGGGCGCCCGTCGCCACCTCACTCAAGGCGTCCTCCCACAGCCCCGTGACGCCCGGATCGGTCAGGACGGGCGGCAGGGCGGCGACCAGGGCGCGCCCTCGTGGTGTACTGATGACCTGCTTGCCTTTGCGCTCAACGAACTCGCGCTTGACCAGGGTTTCCAGGATGGCGGCGCGGGTGGCCTCCGTCCCGAGGCCCGAGGTCTCTTTCAGGCGAGCCTTGATCTTCGGATCGGAGACCAGCTTGTGAACCGACGACATCGCGGCGATCAGCGTGCCGTCGGTGTACCGGGCGGGCGGTTTGGTGGTCCGGTGGTCCACGCGCGAATCCGTAACGGTCACAGAATCCCCGGCGCGCATCGCCGGAAGGTTGGGCTCGGCCTCGCGGTCCTTGTCGCCGTCCGGCTGCATAACGGCCCGCCAGCCGACCGCCTTCACGACACGGCCCTTGGCCTCCCACGCATGGCCGCCCGCCTCCGTAATGACGGTGGTTTTCGTGAACTGATGCGGCGGGTAGAACTGGGCCAGGTACGCACGGACGATCAGGTCGTAGACCTTCTGCTCGGCGTCGGTTAGGGCCATCAACTGCACCCCGCCATGGGCGGTCGGGATGATGCCGTGATGGGCCGTGATCTTCCGGTCGTTCCAGGCGCCCGAAACCAGCGCGAGGTCGGCGTTCTGGATGAGGTCGCGCATCGCTGGGTTGACGCTGGCGACCGCCCCCAAGACCTCGCGCGCGTCGGTGCGCTGGGATTCGGGCAGGAACTGGCAATCCGTGCGCGGGTATGACGTGAGCTTGTGGGTCTCGTAAAGGCTCTGTGCGGCTGCCAGGGTTTCCTGGGCAGACAGACCGAACTTGGCCGACGCCGCCGCCTGCAGCTTGGATAGGCTGAACGGCAACGGCGGGCCCTCCTGGCCGTCGGTGGATTCGGCAGACTTGACCGTCCCGGATTTGCTGCGGACTGCGGCGATGATGGTATCGGCGCGCGCCGCATCAATGAGCCGCCCTTCCGTGTCAAGGCCAGGCGCACCCTCCGGGGCCCTCCAGGTACCTTCGTAGTCTCCATTCGCATGCCGGAAGGATGCGATGGGGACATGGAAGGCGACGGGCTTGAAGTCCTCGATTTCCTGATCGCGGCGCACGACCAGTGCCAAGGTCGGCGTCTGCACACGGCCGACCGACACCACACCTTGGGTCGAGCTTTTCAGTGTGTAACACCTCGTCAGATTCATCCCCACGAGCCAATCAGCGCGGGAGCGGGCCTCGGCGGCATCACGGAGTGGACGGTAGGTCGCGTTATCCTTGAGGTCCGCCAGCGCCTTCCGGACGGACGCGGGATCGAGGGCGGCCAGCCAGATGCGTTTCGTGGGGCCCTTCCATTTGAGGGCTTCCAGGATCTCATCAATCAGCAGCTGACCTTCGCGGTCGGGGTCACCGGCATTGACGACTTCATCGGACTCTTTCAGGAGGGTCTTGATGGCCGCCAACTGATCGCGCGCGGATTCTTTCGGGATCTTGCGCCAGTCCATGGGAATAACTGGCAGATCCTCCAGCCTCCACTTTTTGCGCCCGTTACTGCCGACCGGGGTGTCGGGCAGGTAGGCGTCGGGCTCGGCGAGTTCGTACAAGTGACCGAAGGCCCAGGTGACGGTGCTGTCACCGACCTGGATATGGGTGCGGGATCCGCGCGGGTTGCCGGGGATCTGGGCGGCGATGGCCTTACCCAACGATGGCTTTTCTGCGATGAAGAGACGGCGCGTCATGGGATGCTCCTATATATAAGGTATAGGGCCGGGATCGGCCCCGATACCGGGGAGCGGGGACGGAAATAAAAAGGCCCCGTGAGGGACCTTGATGGCGCCCTTCCCTACTGGAGGGGAAAGGACGGGGAAAACATTAGCGCTGGGTATCATAATGTCACTCCTTATGGCGGGCCGGGATGGCCCGAATATCTAAGGAACATCCGCGGAAATAATCAGCGCCCACGGATGGCGCGCGTCTCCTCCTGCGCGCGGGCCGCCCGCGAGTCGCCGTCGGTGGGACCAGTGGTGGCAATGCCGGCGCGCTCGATGATTTGGATATCAAGGGTCCATGTCCGGGAACTGCGCCGCTCCCAAAGAGCGAAGGCCACCGCGATATGGGCGTCCACCTGCGCCGAGGTCCATCTGTTGACGGCCATCAGCTGCTCGCGCGCCTGGGATCCGCGACCTTGCATTTCAGCGAGTCCGTAGTGTGTCGCCTCATGGCAGTCGGAACAGAGGGCGATGAGGCGCTTGAGGGTCTGGGCGCCAGACGGCTCATGGAAAGCCCATCGCTCATGACACTCCAGCGACCCGCGTTTAACCCCGTCCTCCGTTTTTCGTGGTAAGGGCGGCGATCCACAGCACTCACACCGATTGCCCGCGCGGGCGATGATGGCGGCGCGCACGGCAGACCAGTGGTGGGGCGCGACGGCGGATCGGACGTTCGTAAACCAACATGACGAGGGGATCATGTCGACGTACAGGTTTCCGTTGAGGTATCCACAATACTGTCGATCTTCGCCAGGGAAGGCGAAATCGGGCGTCACGACCTCCGGAATACCCGCCGGGCGGTCGACTTCGATTATCGGAAAGTGCAGGAGCAATTGCCCGCGATCCTGCTGGTGCAGGGCGGCGGGAATGAACCACAGTTTGCGCGTGTTGTCCCAGCGGGC
>JAJZZU010000018.1 GCA_021797365.1 Pseudomonadota bacterium
TAGTCACACTTCTGTAGAAGCTTTTGGATGATGTTCTCGACATCCTCGCCGACGTAGCCGGCCTCGGTCAACGTCGTCGCATCGGCGATCGTGAACGGCACATTCAGCAGGCGCGCCAGGGTCTCCGCCAGCAGGGTCTTGCCCGACCCCGTTGGCCCTATGAGAAGGATATTGCTCTTCGACAGCTCGACGTCGCCGATCTTCTCTTGATGCTCGATGCGCTTGTAGTGATTATAGACGGCCACCGACAGCACCTTCTTGGCGGTCGCCTGTCCAATTACGTACTCATCAAGGATCTGCTTGATCTCGCGCGGCTTCGGGAACTTGTTGCGGGCAAGCCCGATATCCGTCTCATCCTGCACCTCCTCGCGGATGATGTCGTTGCACAGCTCCACGCATTCGTCGCACACGAATACCGAGGGACCGGCAATCAGCTTGCGCACCTCGTGCTGGCTCTTGCCGCAGAAAGAGCAATAAAGGAGCTTGTCACCCTTGCCATCATGCTTGTCGTCTGCCATCGCTGAACCTCACTCAAGGGAACCGCCGGCCACATGCGCCTTAGCGCACACAGGACCTTGCGCTTTATTTCCCAGTCTAGCATATCCCCCTATTTACGCTTGTCGATCACCGAGTCAATCAGACCGTACGCCACGGCCTCGCCGCCATCCATAAAGTTATCGCGCTCAGTGTCCTGCTCAATCCGCTTGAGCTCCTGTCCCGTGTGTTTGACCAAAATGCTATTCAATCGTTCTCGCACCCGCAGGATCTCGCGCGCATGGATGTCGATGTCCGTCGCCTGCCCCTGAAACCCTCCGGAGGGCTGATGGACCATCATGCGCGCGTGCGGCAGGGCATGGCGCTTACCCTTGGCACCGCCTGCGAGCAGCAACGCACCCATGCTCGCCGCCTGGCCGATACATACCGTGCTAACGTCGGGCTTTATGAATTGCATAGTATCGTAGATGGCAAGCCCTGCGGTCACGGCACCACCCGGCGAGTTGATGTAGATGTGGATATCCTTATCGGGATTCTCCGACTCCAGGAACAAAAGCTGCGCCACCACCAGATTCGCCATGTGGTCCTCGACCGGACCCACAAGGAAGATCAGGCGTTCCTTCAACATCCGTGAATAGATGTCGTAGGCGCGCTCGCCACGGCCCGTGGTCTCGATCACCATCGGCACGAGCTGGGCTCGGGGCGTGAGATCGGCAGCGAATTCGGTTTTCATCATGGATCGCTCCCGGTTATTTTAAGTCAACTCCTCGAAACGCAGGGCCCTGTCGGCCACCTCCGCTTCGGCCAATAACTGTTCCACGGCCTGATCCTCAAGGACCAGGGATTCCGCCTCCGCGAGCCGCTCGCGATCGCTGTAATACCATTCGATGAAACGCGCCGGATCGTCGTAGTCGGCAGCCATTTCCTCGACGCGCGCACGCACCTTCGCGGGATCGGCCTTGAGATCACGTACGCGTATCAGCTCCGACAGGATGATGCCGAGCGCGACGCGTTCGGCGGCACGTTCGCGAAACGCGTCGCTATCGGCCGGCAACGCCTCGGCGCGCAGGCCCTGGCGCGCGAGCTGGCTATGCGCCACATCACGCAGCCGCATGGCCTCATTGTCGACCAATACCTTGGGGAGATCTATGGGATTGACCTCCCGCAGGCGCCGAAACACCTCGCCCTTGACGCGTTCGCGCACCCGCCGGTCGGCCTCGCGCGCGAGATTCTGCCGGACTTCCTGGCGCAGGCCCTCGACGCCACCCTCGGTCACTCCCAAAGATGCGGCAAAGGCCTCGTCCAGGGCGGGGAGCACGGGCTCGCCGACCTCGCCCACGGTCACATGAAACTGTGCGGTCTTGCCGGCCAAGGTCGGCACCCCATACTCCGCCGGAAACGCCACCGGGATATCGATTACCGCGCCGGCGCTCGCGCCTTTTAGGCCATCCTCGAAATCGGGCAGCAGATTCCCCGCCCCGAGGATCAGGGTATGGCCCTCGGCACGCCCTCCAGGGAACTCTTCGCCATCCAGCGTCCCCACGAAATCGATCGTCAGACGATCGCCGTCAGTCGCGGCGCGGTCGACCGTCCGAAAGGTCTGACGCTGCTTGCGCATCACCTCGAGAGTGCGCTCGACATCGGCGTCCGTGATCTCGCACCCCGGACGCTCGACTACAACCCCCTTCAGATCGAGTCGCGGGACCTGCGGATAGACCTCGAAGACCGCGACATACTGCATATCCTGGCCACGCATGAGGGCCTTGGGCTCTATCATCGGCCCCCCCGCCGCCTTCAATCCCTCGCGGTTCAAGGCCTCATAGAAGCTGTCACGCATGAGATCCTGGGCCACCTCATCGAGGAGCTTGCCGCCATACTGGGCCTCCACGATCTTAAGGGGGGCGCGTCCCGGGCGGAATCCCGCGAGCCGCGCGGTGCGCGATAGCCGCTTCAAGCGTTCCGTAAACTCACGCTCGAACTGCTCGGCCGGAACCGCCACCGTCATGCGCCGGCCGAGTCCGCCTGTTGCTTCTATGGATACCTGCATACCGCCTTCTCACGAAAGATTGGAGTAAAAGGGAAACGCGCTCTGGGCTTGATCATACCGGCTTACCCGCAAACGGCCAAGACGAAGCCCGCCGCATCCTCCTGTGGGTCACATCTTCGGGGCTTTGGTGCGAAAGGGGGGACTCGAACCCCCAAGGGTTTCCCCACTGGAACCTAAATCCAGCGCGTCTACCAATTTCGCCACTTTCGCAGGCCCCGACGGGCACGTTAGCATAAAGCGCGCGGCAACGGCCAGTCTCGACCGGCCTTAGGCGCCCACGGCCGTCAACACCCGCAGCGCCTCCTCGTAACGCGCCACGGTCTGGGCCACGACCTCTGCCGGCAAGCGGGGCGCCGGAGGGCGCTTGTCCCACGCCAGGGTCTCCAGGTAGTCCCGCACATACTGCTTGTCGTAGCTTGGCGGGCTGGTTCCGGGCCGATACGAGGCCTGCGGCCAGAAACGCGACGAATCCGGGGTCAGTACCTCATCGATCAGCACCAGCCGATCCCGTTCATCGACCGCAAACTCGAACTTGGTGTCGGCGATAATGATGCCGCGCATGGCCGCGAACGCCGCGGCCTCGGCATAAAGCCGCAGGCTCGCGTCACGCACCGCGCGCGCCAGCCCGGCGCCGAGCAGGGCCTCGGCTTGTGCATAATCGATATTCTCGTCGTGGGCACCGACCGCGGCCTTGGTGGAGGGCGTAAACAGGGCCTGCGGGAGGCGCTCAGCCTCGCGCAGACCAGGCGGCAGGACGATGCCGCATAGGGTCCCGGTACGGCGGTACTCTTTCCAGCCAGACCCGGCCAGGTAGCCGCGCACGATGGCCTCGATCGGCAAGGGCTTCAGCCGTCGCACCACCATGGCCCGGTCCGCCACCAGGGCGCGCTCCTCGGCGTCTGGCAATACCGACGCAAGCGGCCGGTCCGAGAGATGGTTGGCAACGATCCCCTGCGTACGGGCGAACCAAAACCCCGACAAGGCGTTCAGGATGCGGCCCTTGCCCGGAATGGGATCGGGCAGGACGCAATCGAAGGCCGATAGGCGATCGGTCGTCACGACCAGGAGGTGTTCGGGACCGGCGTCATAGAGGTCCCGAACCTTGCCGCGGTGCAAAAGCGGCAAGTGCAACGCCGACTCATACAATATGCTCACGCTACGTGACCTGCCCCCCTGATCATCGCCACCCCTCCCCACGGTGGCGGTCCGCGCCCACCCGGGGTTCTATCGTGGCGGCCTCGATTATGCGCCCTGGAGACCCAATAACAAACCGTTCAGGCGATGCACGAAATCCGCCCCGTCCTCCAGCGTCCCACCCTCGGCCAGGATCGCCTGATCGAATAGCAGCATGGTCCAGTCGGCGAAGCGTTGCTCCGAGGACTCGCTGCGTAGGCGCACGACCAACGGGTGGCCGGGATTGATCTCAAGCACCGGGCGGCTGGCGGGGGTGTTTTGTCCCGCGGCCTTCAAAAGCCGCTCGAGGTGGATACCAAGGTCGTGCTCGCCAGCCACCAGGCAGGCCGGGGATTCCGTGAGCCGGTGACTCACGCGCACCTCCTTGACCTTGTCGCCGAGGACCTTGGCCATACGCTCGCTCAACGCCTTCCATTCCGGTTCCTCGGTCTCCGCCACCTTGGGGCCATCCTCGTCTCGGCCGACCCCCTTCAGGTCGAGATCGCCCTTGGCCACCGATCGCAGGGCGTGGCCTTCGAACTCCGAAAGATGGGTCACCAGCCACTCATCGATGCGGTCGGTCAACAACAGCACCTCGATTCCCTTGCGGCGGAAGATCTCGAGGTGCGGGCTATGGCGGGCCGCGGCCGCGCTTTCCGCGGTCACATAATAGATCTTGTCCTGACCCTCGACCATGCGCGCCACATAATCGGCGAGCGATACCCCATCGCCGGACTCGGCGGTGGTCTGAAAGCGCAAAAGCTTGGCGATGCGCTCGCGATTGCCCGCATCCTCCACCACGCCTTCCTTCAGCACTACCCCGAACTCCGCCCAGAAGGTCCGGTATTTCTCCGGCTCCTTCTCGGCGAGCTCGGCCAGGAGATCGAGGACCTTGCGCGTCGCGCCGCTCCGTATGGTGTCGATGTCGCGACTCTTTTGCAGGATCTCGCGCGATACGTTCAAGGGCAGGTCGGCGGCATCGATCACACCGCGCACGAAGCGCAGATAGTTGGGCAGCAGCTGCTCGGCGTCGTCCATGATAAAGACCCGCCGCACATAGAGCTTCACGCCATAGCGGCGGTCGCGGTCGAAGAGGTCGAAGGGCGCCCGGCGCGGCACGAAAAGCAAGGCCGTGTACTCCTGCTTGCCCTCCACGCGGCTGTGAATGTGAGCGAGAGGCGCCTCGAAGTCATGCGCCACGTGCTTGTAGAATTCGTCGTATTCGAGCTCGGTGATGTCCTGGCGCGGTCGTGCCCACAGCGCCGCGGCCTTATTGACGGTCTCTGACGCGCCGTCGGCAGCGGGCATGACGATGGGCAGGGTAATATGGTCCGAGTAGCGGCGTATGATTGCCTTCAGGCGGTGATCGTCGAGGAATTCGTCCTCCCCCTCACGCACATGCAGGACCACCGCGGTGCCACGCTCCGGGCGCTCCACTGTCTCCACCGTATAGTCGCCCGTGCCCGCCGATTCCCACCTCACGCCCTGGGCGCTGGCGGTTCCGGCGCGGCGCGTCAACAGCGTCACCCGGTCGGCGACCATGAACGCCGAATAGAAACCCACGCCGAACTGCCCGATGAGGCGCGCGTCCTTGGCCTCGTCGCCGGTCAGCCTCTCGAAGAACCGGCGCGTCCCGGAACTTGCGATCGTACCGATGTTTTCGATGACCTCGTCACGCGTCATGCCAATGCCGTTGTCGGCGATGGTTATGGTGCGCGCGGCCTTGTCGACCTGTACGCGGATCTTGAGGTCGGAATCGCCCTCATAAAGCGATTCATCGCGCAGCGCCTCGAAGCGCAGCTTGTCGACGGCGTCGGAGGCGTTCGAGATCAACTCGCGTAGGAATATGTCTTTGTCGCTGTAGAGCGAATGAATCATGAGGTCGAGGAGCTGGCGCACCTCGGTCTGAAAGCCCAGGGTCTGTTTTTCGGTCGTCGTCATGGCCACTCGTAACCTCTAGGTGCTGTGCCGGAATACCAGCCCGCTCATTGGGGGCATGTCCCGAAAAATTCAACCTCGCGTGATCCCATGGGCCCGCAAATAGGCGGTCGCGGCCTCGACATCGAGCGGCGCGGCGATATAGCGCCCCTGCAGGACATCACACGCGGCCTCTGTCAGGAAGCGATACTGGGCGGCGGTCTCGACGCCGCTTGCCATCACCTTCAGGCTCAGCGCCCTCCCGAGCGCGATGAGGGCGAGCACCACCGCCTCGTCATGTTCGTCGCCGATCCCGGCGACGAACGCCGCCTCGATCTTGAGGGCCTCGACCCGCAGTCGGCGCAGTGAAGCGAGGGTCGGGGACGCGCCCCCGAAATTCTGCACCACCAACCGCACGCCTCGCTCCTGCAGCCGCAGGAGGCGCTCGGCCAGAGGGTCCTCGGCATCGACAAACAGTTTCTCGGCAAGCTCCAAGACGAGATCGTCGGGACGCAGGCCGCATTCCTCCAGAACCGTGTCGATCATCTCCGCCAGGCCCTCGTGCGCGCACTGATCGCCGGATATGTTGACGGCCACGGGAAAGGCCCCCAGGCCCAGATCCCGCCATCGCCGGTTCTGGCGGCAGGCCGATCGCAGCACCCACGTACCGAGCTCGACCATGAGCCCGGCCTCCTCCAGGGCCGCCAGAAACTCCCCGGGGTACTTGACCCCCTCGGTCGGGTGCGTCCATCGCAGCAGCGCCTCCATGGCCACCAATTGCCGGTTCGCGGCCCGCACCTGCGGCTGATAAACGAGCGAGAATTCCTCACGCTCCAAGGCCTGGCGGAGGTCCGCGGCCCGCGCCAGCAGAGAATCCGATGGCCGGCTCATGTCGCCACCGCCGAAGAACCGGTAGGCGTTTTTGCCCGCGGCCTTGGCCTCATACATAGCGGCATCGGCGGCACGCACGAGCGCCCGACTGTCGCCGCTGTCGTCCGGGTAGACGGCGATACCGATACTGACCCCGAGCATGACCTCGCCCAAGGCCACGACCAGCGGTTCGCGAAACGCCGCCATGATCTTGTGGACCACGGGCAGCGCATCCTGACCGGTACGCAGCCCCGGCAGGACCACCGCAAATTCGTCCCCCCCGAGGCGCGCGAGGGTATCGGTGGTACGCACCACGCGTCGCAAGCGGTCCGCTATGAGCACCAGCACCCGGTCGCCGGTGCTATGACCGAGCGTATCGTTCACCCGCTTGAATCCATCCACATCCAGAAACAGCAGCGCGACCGCCCCGCCGCCCGCCCGGACCTCGGCCACGGCCCGCTCGAGACGCTCATGGAACAGGAGGCGATTGGCAAGTTCGGTCAACGGGTCGTGCGTCGCCTGATGGGCCAGACGCTCGGTCAAGACGCGCTTTTCTGCGGCATCCCGCAGCGACAAGACCACGCCCGCTAGACGGCCATCGGGACCATGACGCGGCGCCGCGCCATACTCCACAGCCACACCGTGGCCGTCGCGATGAAACACCAGTGCCTCACCCGACACCAACGCCTGTCCGGCAAGACACTCGGCCACAGGATCGAACGGGGTGCCCCGATATTCATCGAGACAGGGCAGGACATCGTGGAGCACGCGTCCGTGCACCGCCGACTGCGTCCAGCCGGTGAGTCGCTCGGCGGCGCGGTTCAGGTATTCGATGCGGCCGTCGCGATTGGTGGCGAACACCGCCTCGGCGAGCGACTGCACAATCCCCTCGATCTCGATCTTGGCCTCGGACCATCGTCCTTCCACCGCGATCCGTTCGCGAACCAGCCGCGTCTCGCCGCGCACCACGCTCACGTACACGATTCCGATCGCCGCCCATACCGCGCACAGCCAGATCGCGGCCCCATAGGCGGCCTCGCGGCCGCGCGCATATACCGCGCCTAACGGCCTCAGGGCAAAGACCGCAAACGCATAACCGGGAACCCGTTGATAAGCACCCAACCAGCGGTTGCCATGCCCCCCGAGGTCGACGGTCAGGCGGCCGGCCGGCCGTTGACCGCCGATCGGGATGCGCATCGCCGCCGATGGCACCGGCAGCGGCGGGCCGATCGCGACGACCGGACCGGGATCCCAGGAAAGGCCCGCCACGGTCGGGGCGCGGACCATCGCGCCGAGCCCCCCGGACCGCCCTCGGCCAGGCGACCACAATGCCCAGATCAGGAATCGCACGCGCGGTCCCGCGCGCACCGCAAGCCACATCGGTACGCCCTGACCGGTGCGCGGCCGCCCCACGCGGAAGGCGCCAGCCGATTGGGTACGCGCCCAACCGCTCGTACCCCTAGTCCCGGGAACGGCGGACGGCCCGGTCGGTGCACGCCACCATACCGACCCATGGGGACCGAGCACTGCCAACGCTATGATCGCCCGCCGGTGCGCCATAAACCGCTGACCCAGCCGGCCGATGCCGAGATAATCGCCTCCACGGCCAAGCCGTGGCAGACGGGCGATGTCCCGCCCTAGAGACGCCAGCGCCACCTGTTCGTCCCGCAGACGCCAGCGCACGGCCGTCGCCATAAGCCGTGTCGCGCTAAGCAGGGCGCGGGAGGCATTGTGCCGCGCCCCTGTCCAGGAGGTGATGGCGTAGCCGGCCGCCGCCAGGGTCGCGAGCAGGGCGAGCCCGGCAAACGCCGCAATCCGCCAGCGCCGCGATCGCCCGATACCTGCGTTACTCATAAGACAGGGTGTTCATGGGCCGCGCCGCGCGGTCGCGGGCCGCGGGTCCGGCAACGCTTGCGCTTTCGCCGTCCGCGGTCCGGCGGCGCACACCCCGCGCGCAAGCGGCCGGCCCGATGCGCGACCAACGATCACTCACGCCCGGCGACCGCGCCACGAGCGCCCCAAGATGCCCAGACAGGACCGCCCATGCGGCTCCCTACCCCCGATTTTTCTATCTTAGAGTATAGCCGAGTCGGCACCAGGACCCGAACCCCGTGGCCGACCCGGCCTTCGGCCATTGATTCCCATTCCCGACATGCACTACCATTCGCGCGCAATCCATTCGGCTTCTTGGACACGCCTGCACGCCGAGGACCACGATCGACGCGTAGCCGGCGACATCGGGCGCACCTCACGCGCCCGCCGGGACCGCCCCAACCCGGATGGCACCCATCATCCCTCGACGATCAGGCAGGATCTCGGGGGATACACGATTATTGACCAAAACCGCCGCAGGTGCCCTCGATCGAATGGTGCCCGGCCCTGGAGTGGCGCAGCCCATGATGGCCCATCTCGCGATTGCCGACCTTACGCACAGGCCAGAGCTATTTGTCTTTCTGGAGGCCGTGGTATTTGCCGCCTTCTATGTCCGCGCGACCATAGGTTTCGGGTCCGGCCTCATCTCTGTGGCGTTATTGTCCCTGAGCTTCCCGGTCAAGGAGGTGGTCCCGGTGGTGCTGCTGCTCGACCTCTTGGGATCGATACTACTCGGGGCCTATGACTTTCGGGAAATGCACTGGCGGGAGCTCACATGGCTCATCCCCGGCTCGCTCGTGGGTCTTGCGATCGGGGCCCTCGTCCTCGCCCATACCCACGCCCAAAGGCTCACACTGTTCCTTGGGATCTTCATCCTCGCCTATGTCGTTTATGCGATCGTCGCCAAACCGGAACGTATGCCGCGTATCGCGCGCGCCTGGGCCCTCCCGCTCGGGGTCTTCGGGGGTATAGTCGGCAGCCTCTACGGGGGAGGAGGTCCGCCGCTCGTGGCCTATCTGCAGATGCGCCATCTCGACAAACGCGCCTTTCGGGCCACATTTCAGGCCATCGCGCTTACCGATAACATCGTGCGCGGCGGACTCTACATCGGCTTTGGGTTGCTCACATGGCCGCTCACGGTCGTCTTCGCCGCCATGGCGCCGGCCGCCGCCCTCGGACTCTACCTCGGCAACCACCTGCACATGCGCATCAACCAACGCATGTTCCTGCGGGCCACGCTCGCGCTACTTACGGCAGTCGGCGTCAAGTATCTCGTCTGACCCGGCGGTCAGGACCGCTCACGGGACGCCCAAGGCCACGGGGACGCACACCACGCCCCGTGGCGCACGCCTCAACGCATGGGGAACTGGTAGGTCATGCCCACCAACAATTCGTCGGCGTTCTGTTTCGGGCCCCCGGCTACACGGGGATCGATGATCACATCGTATTCCGCACGCACATCCCACCGGCGCATGACGCGATAACTGACGCCCGCCCCTATAATCGGCCGCGTGCTGTTGCGGATGAAGGCATTACGGTCGCTATGAATGCTGGCGAGACCCAGGCGCGCCAGGAAGTGCAGGCCACGAAAACGAGGAAGCGGGGCGCGGTACAAGGCGCTGGCGGTGAACAGTCCGATATTGGCGGGGTTCGCGCTCAGAAACTGATAGCCAAGCTCCAGGCCGACCGGAAAAGACCGTGTCGAAAGGCCGCCATAAACGCCGATCGGGGAGGTACCGGCGAGCGCGCCACCGGTCACACCCACATCACCACCCACCCAGACGCGCGCGAAGCTCGCAGCCGGACAGGCGCACAGGGCCACGAGAGCTGCCATCACGAAACGGTTTCTCATATCATCATCTCCTTTGATAGTATTTCGATATTCTTATTGAGCGCGCCCGCTTGGCCCGCCGGACGCGCTAGTCTAATCGGTCTCCCGGTTGCCGGAAAGCGCCTCCGTGGGCCTCCCGATGGAACTTATCGGCCCCAACCTTCACAAATGGTAACAACCCACCATCAAGGCGGTGCCTACCATAACATGGACATGGATATCGAGAGCCTCACACACGCGGCCGCTTGCCCATTTCCCGACAAAACTGCCGGCATGGCCGACGGATCGTGAGGGGGATTATGCAACTGTCGCGAATTCGCCGACGAGTGGCCGTGGCGCTGCGCCTCGCCGGGCTGCATGGGCGTTCGCGGCACATGAAACACAAGCTGCGCCTACTCGGCCGCCGACAGCTCGCCTTGACCCAGGAGATCGCGTGGCTGGAGGCGCGCCGCCGACATTCCATGCCGCCGGCGACCGGTCACCCCACGCCCGACGAGCGCACGGGCCCCATCTGGATCCATGCCCCATGGCGCGCCGGGTCGACCTATGTCTGGAACAAGTTCCGGTCGTGCCCTCAATACCTCGCCTTCTATGAACCGTTTCACGAGTCGCTTGAGACGCTGACGCCCACGGCCGTGGCCGGTGCCACGGCCAGATCTTGGCCATCTGGCCATCCCCCGCTCGACGCCCCCTATTATCGTGAGTTCGAACCGTTGCTGATCCCCGGCGGCGGCGTACGCGGCTTCGAGCACGCCCTGCCCTACACCTATTATTTTGTGAACGATGAACCCTTGGCCTGCCAGCGGGCCTATCTGAACGACCTCGTCGCGCATGCGCAGTCCCTCGGGCGCCGTGCGGTGTTCGGTTTTTGTCGGTCGACGGGGCGTGCGGCGTGGTTTAAGCGACACATGCCCGGTGTCCATATCGCCCTGACCCGTGATGGCCTGGGTCTATGGCGCTCGGCATTCGGCCGTAGCCAGACCCACGGCGACCTCTATTTCGTGACGCGCCCCCTCATCATCCTGCTACTCAGTCGGCGCGACCCCTGGATCGCTGATTACCTCGCGGCCCTCGATCTCGACCCCGTCCCGCGGCTCAGCGATGCCGGGCGGGCGCAGCGCGAGGCCGAACGCCTGGCGATCCGCGACCCGGACCTTACGATGCGCGCGTTCGCCGCGGTGTTCGCGCTCGGCACCGCCCTGTCACAGCGCCACGCCGACGTCGTGATGCCGATCGAGGCCTTGTCGACCGAGGCCGGGCGGCGCAGCCTGGACGCGTCACTGGCCGGACGCTTCGATGTGGCGCTTGATTG
Organism: Pseudomonadota bacterium; assembly: GCA_021797365.1. Next base: position 11,518 of record JAJZZU010000018.1, read on the forward strand.
GAGCGATTGCGCCATCCCGGTATGTACCGCACGCGCCGGCGATGAGCCCTTCCTCGAGTACTGGCACGAGGCCCTGCGCCGCGCCGAGGCCTGTGTCCCCGATCCGCATGCGTCCGCGCCCGAACACGCAGGCCGCGTGCCCGCGCACCCCTCCGCCGACCGCATCTATGGCCCCGCGGGAGCGCGCCGGCTGGTCTCGCTCAAGCGCACATCGGAAGGCAGCTGGCCGCTGTCCGAGGAGGTCTGATGGCGGGCGCGCTGACCCCGCCGGGGGTGATGGCACGCCACGACCGCGCGCCGTCCGATGCCATAGCCGCATCGCACCTGCGACGGGTGCTTATCATCATGCCGCAACTGCTCGGCGATGCCGTGCTGTCATCGGTGCTCATCAGCGCACTCCAAGACATGATCCCAGACAGCCGGATCGATATCCTGGTGCACCGACCGCTGGCCGAACTCTTTATGCATAACCCGGCGATCGCCGCCGTCCATACCGTCGAGCGGGATTGGCGTAAAAAGGGCCTGTGGCGTACCGCCGGACCGCGCTGGGCCTTGATCCGCGCCCTGCATGCCCGCCACTATGACCTGCTCATACAATCGCCCCATACCACCGACGGCTCGTGGGGACCGGCGCTCAAAGCGCTCCTAGGCATCCCCTACGCGGTCGGCGCGTCGCCCGCCACGCACGGCTCCCCCCTCAAGCGGTTCATGTGGCGACGGCTGTTCACCCATACCCTGCCCTCGCCCCCCGATCCGAACCACCGGCATGTCGCCGAATGGCATCTCGATCTCTTGCGCCGCCTAGGCCTGAACCCGAGCCCCGCAGCGCGGCGCGCGACGATCGAACCCGGACCGGCGGCGCGCGCGCGCATCGACGCACTGCTCGCCTCGCGCCATATCCCGCAGCGGGGCTTCGTGCTGTTTGCGCCACTTGCCGGACAACGAGGCCGAACCCTGCCGGCGTCCCTGTGCCGGGACTTCCTCGACCACTGCGAGGACCGGGGCCTTACCGTGGTCATCGTCAGTGGTCACGAGGCCTGGCAGCAGACCTTTGCCCACGCGCTCGCCCAAGGTCGCGGTGATCGCATGGTCGATCTCGCCGGGACCCTTACGCTCGCCGAGCTTGCCGCCCTGGCATCGGCCGCGCGCGTCTTCGTCGGCGCGGATTCCGGCCCCATGCATATTGCCGCGGCCATGGGCCTGCCGGTGATCGCATGCTTCGGGCCGGGCGACCATCATCGTTTCCACCCCTGGCAGACACGCCAGTCGCTCATTCTCGCGCACCGCTCCTGCCAACCCTGCGAACTCGATGGCTGCGGCAACAGCGGCCATGCCGACTGCCTCCATGACATCCAATCCCGCACGTTATTGGATGCGTTTCAAGCCTTCGAGGCCTCGTCCGAACCGATAGCCTCGGCGCGCACCTATTAGGACAAGTGGCCACCACGGGCCGCTGTCCCACCGGCATTCCGGAATTACCGGCAAGGCATAGACAAACATCAAGCCCTGCCGTAGACTGATTCTATGGGCGTGTCCTGAAGAACGTTCGTCCGCCGATAACGATAAGGGGTGACCACAGCGCGGACGATGGACACAACCGGGGCGTAGTAGAGAGCGGGCCGGGGTTGGCCCGTGCGCCTTCGTGACAACCATCAGGGAAACACACGGAAATCATGCCCGGCTCATGAGCCGGCGGCGGGGGTGTGGGCGTTTGCGTCCCGCTCCTGGCGCTGGCGCACGTACGGGCTCCGAACTGTGCTCGCGGCTGCACGCCGCGGCAACGATCGCATTTTCGCGGTGGCGATGACCTGATGGCGTTACGTGACTGGAAACCTCTCCTGGCCATATTGGTGATAGCGCTCGCCTGGGCGTCGACGTCAAAGGCCCATCTCGTCTCCATCGCGCTCTACTATGGTGCCCATCCCCCACGCCATTCGCTCCAGGCCTTTCACTGGGTCGTAGTCCAGCCGGACGCGCACTTCTCGCCGCGCCGCTTCGATAAAATGGGTCGATCCGCATTTGCCTATACCAGCGTGGGCGAAGCCTCCCCGGGCGAGTACACCAAGATCCCGCCGGGCTGCGTTCTCGGCAAGGACCGGGCGTGGGGTACGGCAATCCTGAACCAGGCGCGCCGGACCTGCCGGCAGGATTTCCTCCGTCATGTCCTGACGCCCCTCTGGAAACAGGGGTATCGGGGCTTTTTTCTCGATGACCTCGATGCCTATCGCCAAGCGGTCACCACGGCCGGCGCCCGGGCCCGCCAGCGCCAGGGATTGATCCGCCTGATCCGCGCCATCAAGGCCTCCCATCCCACGGCGCGGCTTCTCCTAAACCGCGGCTTTCGCCTGTTGCCCGCCATCCACACACTGGTCACGGCGGTCGCCGCCGAATCCTTGTTCGACGGCTGGGACCAAAAGACCAGGCGCTACCGGCCGGTCCCAAAAGCCACCCATCGACGCTTGCTACGCAAACTTCTCGCGGCCCGCCGGCTCGGGCTCCCGGTCATCGCCATCGACTACCTGCCGGCGCGCCAACGGCGCCAGGCGATCGCCGACGCCCGGCGTATCGCCGCCCTGGGAATCAGTCCGTATGTCACCAACGGCCGGCTGTCGATACTCGGCGTCGGCACGATCCATGTCATGCCGCGCAAGATCCTCATGCTCTACAGCGGTCCCCAGGATGCCCAGCACACCTCTCTCAACTGGTACGCGGCCATGCCCCTCAACTATCTGGGCTATAGCACGCGCATCGAAAATGTCGCTTTCGGTCTGCCGCATGGCACCCTGGCGGGGCACTACGCCGGTATCGTCACCTGGTTCGCGAACGATCATATACCGCAAGCGGCGGCGGTCTATCGCTTTCTGCGCCGGCAGATGCGCGATGGGGTGCCAGTGGCCATCCTCGGGAGCTTTGGATTCGCGGCCGACGCCGGACATCTGCATCCGCTCGGCCTTTCAGTGGGCCACATCCCGCGCGGTCTCATACGCAACCGCGTGACATTCAGCGATCCGCGATACATCGGCTTCGAAACCCGTCCCGTGGCCGCCGCCCCCAACAATTTCCTGCCGCTTGCACTGCGTCGCGGCCAGCGGCTTCTCACGCTGCAAGACGCGCGCGGGCAGGGCGAGGACGCCGCCGGCCTCACCCCCTGGGGCGGCTACGCGTTGTCGCCCGACGTCGTGAGCTACCTCGGCGCGCTGCCTGGCCGCAAGGGCCGCGCCCCCGCCGCCTGGATCCTCAACCCGTTCCGGTTCCTGCGCCGCGCCTTACGATTGCCGGCGATGCCGGTCCCCGACACCACCACCGAGAGCGGGCGGCGCCTGCTTATGGCCCAGATCGACGGTGACGGCTTTGCCAACAAGAGCTGGATCTACCGCTATCGCGACCGCTACGCGGGCGAGGTCATCCTAAAGCAGATCCTAGACAAGTACCGGCTGCCGACGTCGGCGTCCTTCATCGTCTCCTACTTCACGCCGCACGGCCTGTTCCCCAAGGCCGCCGCGCACCTTACCGCCATAGCGCGCCGCATCGCCGCCCTCCCCTGGGTGGAGGTCGCCTCACACACCTTCTCCCACCCCTTCAACTGGCCGGCGCTCGAACACGACCCCGCGCTCATGGGCCATAAGGGCGACATGCGCTACGGCTATGCGCTCACGGTCCCAGGTTATACGCGC
>JAJZZU010000336.1 GCA_021797365.1 Pseudomonadota bacterium
CGCCGATAGCGCGATCACCGTGGGTGCGGTGTTGCTTGCCATAGACGCGTGGGTGTCGCGGCGCGCGACGGCGGCCCCGGAGAGGAGGTAGGCCGGAGATGGAGCGCATTCAGGCCGGTGCGCGTGTCGCCTTGCGCTTCACGCTGTCGCTTGCCGACGGAACGTGTGTCGAGGGCACGGCGCCCGGCGAGGCCCCATGGGAGGTCGTGGTCGGGAGAGGGGATCTGCCGCCCGGCCTCGATCGCTGTCTCGTGGGGTTGGCCGTAGGCGAGCGCGGGCGGTACTTCGTGGCCGCTGCCGACGCCTACGGTGAGCGGGACGAGGGCGCCCGCGAGATCCTGCCACGCACGGATTTTCCGGTGGACGTTGATCTCATCCCGGGCATGGCGTTTAGTTTTACACTTCCTGATGGTCGCGAGGCCATGGGCCAGGTGATGGCGGTGACGGAGGGCGGGGTCGAGGTCGATTTCACGCATCCGCTTGCCGGCCACGATTTGGTATTCGAAGTTGATATCGTAGCGATCGGGGGCCGTTGAGCGCCCGAGGGGCGGATATGAGGATTTATGTCGCAAACCCGCGCGGCTTCTGCGCGGGTGTCGAGCGTGCCATAGCGACGGTGGAGCGCGCGTTGGAGGAGTTCGGGCCGCCCGTGTATGTGCGTCACGAGGTGGTCCACAACAAGACGGTAGTCGAGGCCCTGCGTATGCGGGGCGCGGTGTTCGTCGAGGATCTCGCCGACGTGCCCCGCGGGGCGCGCGTGGTATTCAGTGCCCATGGTGTCGCCCGCGCCATCTCCGAGGAGGCGCGCGTGCGTGGACTGACCGTGTTCGACGCCACCTGCCCCCTGGTCTCGAAGGTCCACAAGGAGGTCATACGCTGGCGCCGGGAGGGCTACGAGTGCCTGCTGATCGGGCATGCGGGACACCCGGAGGTCGAAGGGACGCTTGGGCAGGTAGCCGATGGCGTCTATCTGGTGCAGACGGAACAGGATCTTGACTCGGTACCGGTGAAGGACCCCGAGCATGTTGCGTACGTGACCCAGACGACCTTGTCCGTCGAGGACACCGCGCGCCTCATAGGGGCGCTGCGCCATCGATTCCCGTCGGCCTGCGGTCCGCGTACCGATGATATCTGTTATGCGACCCAAAACCGCCAGGACGCGGTGCGCGCGCTGGCCCGACATTGCGATGTCGTGGTGGTCGTGGGTTCGGCGCACAGCTCAAACGCCAATCGCCTGCGCGAACTTGCGGGCGGCATGGGCATCCCCGCCTATCTCGTCGATGGCGCGGCGGATCTGGAGCGCGCGTGGTTTGCGCAAAGCGAGGCGGTAGGGGTCACGGCCGGCGCCTCCACCCCAGAGCATGCCGTGCAGGCGGTCATCCGCCGCCTGGGCGAGTGGGGTGCGCGATTGGTGCAGGAAGAGGAGGGACCCGCCGAGACTGTGGTGTTCTCGCTCCCCAAGTCCCTGAAACGCGCGAGTTTGGCGCGACAATCGTAAAGGGCCCGCGACGCCAAACCCGTCAGGGCCGACGCCCCTCCGGACGCTTTCACGGAGGGGCCTTTAATGTGAGAATGTTGTGGTGCGAACCCATCCCCTTGTTGTCGTGGGAGGCGGTGTCATAGGCCTCCTGACCGCCCGCGAACTGGCCATGGCCGGCCATGAGGTGCGGCTGTTTGAGCAGGGTGCTGTCGGCCACGAGGCGTCATGGGCGGCCGGCGGCATATTGTCCCCCTTGCACCCGTGGCGTTATCCGGATGCGGTCACGCAGCTTGCACAGGCCAGCATGGCGGCCTATCCGGCCCTCTGCCAAGACCTCGCCGAGGCGAGTGGTATCGATCCGGAATGGACGCCGTCTGGGCTCATGCGCCTGGGCGACGACGAGGTGCGCGAGGCACAGCGGTGGGCGGCGCGTTTCGGGGTGCCGCTAGAGCCCCGGGATCTCGCCGAGGTCTGTCCAGGTCATGGTCTCGACGGGCCGGGCCTATGGATGCCGGCCACGGCCCAGGTGCGCAGCCCACGCCTCCTGCGCGCCGCGGGTGCGGCCGTGCGCGGACTCAAGGTCATGGTCCATGAGCGGGCCACGGTCGAGGGTTTCACCCACGACCGGGAGCGGCTGACGGGACTTGTGGTCAACGGCGAGACCGTCGCCGCCTCACGGGTGATCGTGTGTGCCGGCGCCTGGAGCCGGCCGCTCCTGGAGCGCTACGGCCTGCCTTTGCCGGTGCGGCCGATGAGAGGCCAGATGCTCGTGATCCAGACGCGCCCGGGGTTCCTGGGGCCCATGATTTTGAAGGGCGCGCGTTATCTCGTACCACGCCGCGACGGGGCGGTGCTGGTCGGCAGCACGATGGAGAGCGTGGGCTTTACGAAGGAGACGACCGAGGCCGCGCGCGAGGATCTGTTGAAGGCCGCACACGCCATCCTGCCGGAGCTTGCCGCCTACCCCGTCACCCACCAATGGGCCGGCCTGCGACCGTCGTCGCCGGAAGGGGTCCCTTATATCGGGGGACACCCGGAGATCCACGGCCTGTTTGTGAATACCGGGCACTTCCGCAACGGCATCGTGCTTGCCCCCGCGTCCGCCCGCCTCGGAGCGGATCTCATGCTGGGGCGCGATCCAGTCCTGGATCCGGTCCCCTATGGACCCGACCGGCCGTCCGAGGACGGGAGCGGCGGGGCTGTGCTAAAATGACATTGTGAAGGGTTACCAGGATCACACCAGCCAGGATCTTGCCGATCTCCTGCGGGGTCATGGGATCAATCCCACGGCCCAGCGCATCGAGATCGCGAGACTCCTCGTGTATCGGCGGATACATCTTACGGCCGAGGATGTGTTTCGGCTCGTGAATCGCGATGGGGCGCATGTCTCCAAGGCGACGGTCTATAATACCCTCGGCGTATTCGCGGAGAAGGGCCTGATCCGCGAGGTGGTGATTGATCCCACGCGCGTGGTGTACGACTCCAATACCGCGCCCCACCACCATTTTTACAATACCGAGACCGGCGAGCTCTTCGATATCGAGGAACGTACGATGTCGGTCGCGGGTCTTCCGCCGCTCCCCCAGGGCACCGAGGTGGAGGGGGTGGAGGTGATCGTGCGGCTGCGCTCGTCGGCGGATCGCGTCGCCTGAAGCCTTCATTTTCCCAGACCCAGAGGTTATAGTAACGGCCCACCATGCCGGTGTAGCTCAGTCGGTAGAGCAACTGATTCGTAATCAGTAGGTCGGGCGTTCGATTCGTCTCACCGGCACCATATAAAACAAAGACTTACAGACTATCCCGCGATACCCTGTTTAACCCGTGTAAGCACTAAGATC
>JAJZZU010000337.1 GCA_021797365.1 Pseudomonadota bacterium
CGTCCTCTTGTGCGGGATCAGCGGCTGGCGCTCGTGACGCGGATCCTGGCCGATCAGGGGATGGCCGTTGGCCTGTCTTTGCCGGAGACCCGTCTCCTGGACCAATGTGAGGGCTTGACGGTGGGCGACGTCGCCGCCGTTCTGCAAGGGTTGCGCCTGGAGGAGACCTGGGCCGCCGCCGGCCTTGTCAAGGCCATTTACGCCGCGTGGCGCGGCCGCGGCCGTACCGACAGGCGCGGCATGGGGTTTACTGCGGCCATGTCCTAGGACGGGCATCGCACCCAAATTCGCGCTTGTGGGATCGAAACCGTAGGCCGCGGGTTCGCAGGGCGCTGGGCCGAAAGGGGGCCTTCGGGGTGTGGACATAGGGCGCCGCGCTGCGGCGCTCCTTTGGCCTGGCGGGGTTTGGGGGCGACGGGGGCAGGCCGAGCAACGAAGCAACAGGGGGTGGTTATGACAGTCTTGCGTGTAGCAGCGGAATGGGTCGTGGAGCCGAGTGAGAGGATTATCTTTCTGGGGGCGGTCGATGACGGGCGCCGATTGATACCAGGGGAATGGATGGGTTACACCGTGGAGGATTGCAACGACGAAGGCCCGCAGAAGTATCCTTGCGTTCTGGTCAAGGACCGTGACGGCGCGCGCTTCGATTTCTGTGGGTGGCGGACCTGGTGCCCGGATGAGCCGGCCCTTCCGTATAATACGAACGTGTTCGACAAGACCCTGGTGGCAGGCGAGTTTTTCACGGTCATCGATGATGAGGGCGAGGAATTGACCTATCGCATCACATCGGTCAGCCCGGCAGGCTAAGGGCGCGGCCGGGCCGTTGCGCCAGGGTCTGAGGATAAAAAACCCGTCTCGGGGCGAGCCGCGTCGCGAGCATGGGCGCCATGGGACGACACGAGGTGGGATGCGCAAGGACGAGAAGAAGACGGGGCGATCGAACGGCAGGCCCATTCCAGGCTTGGCGGAGGCCGGCATGTCGCGTGCCGCGGCGGCCAAGGGGCCCGAAAAAAGGCCAGCAAGCGCGAACGGGCCGCGCAAGCCGGCCATCCGTTCGTCTGTGACTTACGACCGGAAGGAGACCCAGGAGCGGCTTATGCGCTCGCGCTTCGTGGGCTGCCTTTTGGGTGGGGCGGTGGGGGATGCCCTGGGCGCGCCAGTGGAGTTTTTGCGATATTCAGAGATCGTCGCGCGTTTCGGACCTGCCGGGATCACCGCTTACGCCCCGGCCTATGGGCGGTTGGGGGCGATCACAGACGATACGCAGCTGACACTCTTTACTGCCGAAGGCCTGATCTGTGACCGCATGCGTCGCGCCCTCGGCTATCAGGGGACGGTCGAGGGCCTGGTGGCGGCGGCCTATGACCGCTGGTTTTGCACCCAGACCGGGCGACCGCCGCGGTTCTCCGATGATCGCGGGTCCGCCGATGGGTTCATGGTCGGCGGGAACCGGGGCATAGGGGGGTGGCTTGTGTCCCATGAGGGTCTCCATCACCGTCGCGGTCCTGGTGAGACCTGCCTGTCGGCGCTACGGGCCATGACGACCCTGGGGCGGCCCGCCCTGAATAATAGCAAGGGGTGCGGCGGCGTCATGCGCATTGCCCCGGTGGGGCTCGTGCAAGGCCAGATGGGCGGTGCGCCGCGCGAGACCATGATGCTTGGCAAGGCCCTGGCGGCGCTCACGCACGGCCATCCGACCGGCGCAATCGCGGCCGGGGCCCTGGCGGTCCTGGTGGCGGAGATCGTGCAGGGGCGCGACACGAGGGAGGCGCTTGCGGTCGTCCATGAGTGTCTGGCCGCCGAGAGGTACGGCCAGGAGACTCAGGACGCGCTACAGCGGGCCGAGAGGTGGGCGCGCCATCGTCCCGACGATCCCGTTGCCGCGATCCCGCATATCGGCGAGGGGTGGATCGCCGAGGAGGCCTTGGCGGTTGGGGTCTATTGTGCGCTCACCGCCCGGGATTTCAGCGACGGCGTGATTCGTGCGGTAAACCATGGTGGCGACTCCGATTCGACCGGCTCGATCACCGGCAACATTCTCGGCGCACTGTGGGGGGTCGAGGCCATTGCGCAGTCCTTTCTCGAGCCCTTGGAGCTGCGTGATGTCATCATCGAGCTCGCCGAGGATCTCGCGGCGTTGCGGGAATGGGGTATCGAAAACTCCGACGGCGCCGGCCGAAAGGTCGATCGCGCACGGTGCGAGCGAATGGAGAAAAAATACCGCGGCCAGTGAGTATCTGATAGGGGAATACGCGAATCCGTCGCCCTATAGGAAGTTCGCGAGCTTATGGAAGAAGTGCTTGATGGCTCCAAGGCCCGAGCCGCCCCGGGGGGGTAGATAGCCCTTCAGAAAATAGGCCTTGTAGGGTCCGGAGTGGGCCAGTAGTCCGGTCTTGGGATTGTAGCGCCGGCGCACGACGGTTGTGGGCTTTGTGAAGCGCAGGCCGCGTTCATCCTGGAGCGCCGCCTTCATGTAGTGGATCCAGATGGGCAGCGCCTCGCGCGCCCCGGCCGCCCAGCGCCCGAGACTATGATTGTCGTCATAGCCCACCCACACGGTCGTGACCACGCGCGGGCTGTAGCCTGTGAACCAGGCGTTGGTCTCGCCGTTGGTGGTGCCGGTCTTGCCGGCCAGTGCTCGGCGGTGGAGGATCTGCGCGGCAACCCCTGTGCCTTGGTGGATGACGCGCTCCATCATGCGCGTCATCAGGAACGCGACACCGGACGGAATGGCGGGTGTCGACGGCGTCTCGGGCTTGTAACCGAGTGCGCAGTCGCGTAGGGAGATATGCTCACCGCTTGCGGTTTGGATGCGTGAGACCAGGTAGGGGCGAGGCCGATAGCCGCCGTTTGCAAAGGTGGCGTAGCCGCGCACGATCTGCATGGGGGTATAGTCGCCGGAGCCAAGCACCATGGACGGGACCTGGGGGATCTGCTGAACCGGAAAGCCGAAGCGATGGACGTAGGCGGCGGCATACGGGATGCCGATATGAAGCAAAAGGCGCACGCTCGGGACGTTATGGGAGTCGGCGAGATCCTGCCAGACCGCGATCGGCGTGCGCGAGAAGGTGTTGCTGTAATTGGTCGGCCGGTAATCGCTGCCATCGGGAAGCGGCACGCTGAGCGGCGTATCCTTGATGAGCGATACCGGTGTCAGATAGTGGCGATGGCCGGCGGCCTTCAAGGCGGGGGCGTCCATGGCGGCGGCGTAGACGAAGGGCTTGAAGCCCGATCCCGGCTGGCGATAGGCATACAATGCGCGATCGAAATGGCTGAGCTTGTAGCTAAAGCCGCCATTTAAGGCCAGGATCGCGCC
>JAJZZU010000338.1 GCA_021797365.1 Pseudomonadota bacterium
CACTACACTGGAGAAGCCGCTGGGAATATCGTCCTGGTCGGCGTCCACCATAGAGGCAATGACGACGCGCTTCCTATATCCAGGCTACACATCGTCTAGCGCTAGGCCCCGATGCGGCAATGTGTCGAGACCTTCGCGGCGGCGGATAATGGCCCTGGGGTATCAGGTCGCAATATCCGCCGATGCCGCCCCCGCGATGGAACGTTAGGTGGCGGCGAGCCGCTTCTTGTCTTAGTACTGTATACGACGCGATAGCTCACCGCGCCTTCGTGTACGCGGGCCAGCCGCGCCCGCATCTGGTCGGGCCCGGCGGCGCGCGACTAATTGGCCTTCAGGGCGTCCTAAGCGGGACCGGCCCGACCATACGATCCACTCTCCGTGGCGCGGTCCCAGGCCATCGGCGTCAGCGAGCCGTCGCGGATGACCTCGCTTTCACTGGGGTACTCGCCGGGGCAGGCCTTGGCCTTTACGACGTCCGCCATGTCATTGGGCAGAGTGACGGGCAACTGGGGGGGGTTGGTTCGCGTGACTAACCGCTCCCTGCAGGCATGAATAGGATTCGACCCTACTACAGGGCCGCCCTGTCATCCAAGATCGGTCCTTGAGAAACGGCGCCAATCTTCGGGATCGGAACTCGCATCGACGCACACCCCTACTCCCACGCCGTTTACGCTGAACGGGCCGCCATACCGTCGCTTGAGGGGTCATGCTGGGGCGCGGGACCCCCGTGCGGCCGGTCATGTCGGCATGCCGACCCGTTATTTGTGGGCAGCCTCCTGCGCGCTGCTCACCTGCCGGCAAGACGGCAGCGAACATCTCGCGGCTTCACTGTTGGGTCATGCACAGAGATAGGGCGCGCGAGGGCGACTGGGATGTCCCGTCGCACCTGCCGAGAGCGGCGCACGATCGGCCTTGGTGATAATGGCAGATCACCCGTGCGCCGGTTCCCGGTATCCTTACAACCCCAGTACCACCATCAGGACCAACATCGCAAGGGCTATGACTCCCAGGGGGAGCGCCAAGCGATATATCGAGTTCTCCGCATTCGGCGCGTGTAGCAGTGCGGCACCCATCGCGATTCGCACAGGCGAGAGCAAAGTAAAGTTGCTCCCTGCCGTGTTTTGCATTGCCGCTGCCCAGCCAGGACTTAAGCCCCCGCTTTTCGCAAGAGCCATCTGCAAAGGCATAACCAGCGCGTTGGAGGCCGTATTGCTTCCTGTCAGAAACCCCGCCATGGCGCTGAACACAGGACTCGCCCAGATAGCAACCGGGCCCGCAAAGTGGGCCCACTGCATGGCCAAATCGGCAGCAATACCGGCTCGCGAAATCCATTGCGCCATGACGACAAACGCCAGGATCACCATCACCGGCGCGCGGCCCGCGTGCCATACCCCGACACCAACCGCCTTCCATTGGGTCTTTGACAGACGGCTCTTTAAGCCATACACGATTGCGACAGCCAACAGCCAGAAACTGACTTGATAAAAGACCGAAAATACGGGCCACGCGCGAGACGGCTGAATAAGCCACAACCCCCGCAAAAATCCGCGCAGAGGCGGAAATACGCGGGTTACCAGGATGATAAGGGTCAGCCACACATAAGGCTGTGCCACCCGAATAAGCGCTTGCCGCGCAGCAGCGGAGATCCGAACGTCCCGCCAAAAACGCACCCCCAGCAAAAGACTCGTTGCAATCAGTCCCGCGGCCTGTACTTCCACGAATTGATTGCTAAGATACAGCATCACTACAAGCGCCCCGACCCACGCCACATCGTCGATTCGCTGCCATAGATCGACGCGCCAACCCTCGCGGTGCGCATAACTCCAAAATACGATGAGGTAGCCAAAGAGCAAAGGCCCCGTTATGAGCGCGCTGCGAACGCCCACGGTATGCAAAGGGACATCCGCAAGTCCGGCCCCTATCACAGTACCGATGGCCAGCGCACCCCACGGCACCAGGGTCTGACTGAATAGGGCCAACACCGCAACCATGGGGCCCTTCACCCCCATACGTAGCAAAATCGGGATGGTAATGATCAGAGCTACGCCAAAACCGGTTACAGACTCCAGGAACGGACCAAGAAGGAAACAAACCGCGAAGATCTGCCGATAGGAGAAAGCGATCGGCGAATACGTGTCCCCAGAAAACAAGACCTGATCCGCTACCCGTAGCACGTTATAGAAAATAAGACCCGCCAGCACCACAGAAATGGCTTGCCAAGCCAACCATGCCCCTGCGGCGGCGTTGCGCATAAGGAACGTCAGTAAAGGTTTGGTAGGCCCGAGCGCCATAGCGACGGCCGGTATCGTCAGCAACGCACCCGCCAGGCCGGCCTGCAAAACCGTCACCCTGCGCGACGCCAGCAGGATGACCACAGCCGCCACCGGCAATATTTCCAGCTCAATTATCACGGCTGACGAGACCCTGTCTTTGCCCTGGACCGTCCAAGCACTTTGCTGATTCTCGCCCCGGCGTGTTCGCCCCTACCCTGTTTCCATTATATACCGGCACGAGGGCAATCTCCGTATGCGTCCCAGTCCATCATCAGGGCCCTGAAGAAACCCGACAGGCCCGAACCGCGTCGGCCATGCCATGCTCTTGCCCGCTGCGGACTACCTATCAGTTACCGCACGTGAACTGAATCTGTCGAGCCAGGCGTGTAAGCTTGCCTGAGTAACGGCCTGCGCCCCTGCGCCTCGATTGAGGTTTTCGAGCGGAAGCACCTGTAGGTCCGTGATGCCGATCGTTGCGAACACATAGCGCAGATAAGGCGTTGCGAAGTCGATCTGCTCGGCGGCGTCGCCGAGCGCACCGCCGCAGGCCAGCAGTATCCGCACTGGTCGGTCGCGCAGCAGGCCAATCTTGCCGGAAGCCGTGATCCGGAATGTCCGACGCGGGCGCACGATGTGATCCAGCCAGGCCTTGAGTACCGACGGCACCGTGAAGTTGTGCATCGGTGTGGACAACACGACGAAGTCGGCGGTATCCAGTTCATCGATCAAAGTCTCCGACAGCGTCAAGGCCGCATGCTGTGCATCGCCGCGCTGATCCTCCGGCATCAAACTCGCCTCGACGAATCGCGCGTCGGGATGTGGGATCGGAAAACGGCCCAGATTGCGCTCAATCAGCGTCAGAGATGGGCACTGCGTGAGCAGCGCTTGAGCCGCAGCCTGACCGGCCCGGCGACTGTGCGACAATTCGCCCCGGGCACTGGCTATGATATGCAGCAATATCATCATCGCCGATCTATTGCGCGATCGCGATGTTGAAACGCAAGGAGGTAGCGAGCAGCCCGTTGCGGAAGTAGAAGCGATG
>JAJZZU010000019.1 GCA_021797365.1 Pseudomonadota bacterium
TATCGACCGCCCTCGCATTCGGTCGCCCGGAACTCGAGCGCGCATCCCTCCACTTCCTCGTAATCGTCGTATAGGAGCGGCATATCGGGCGCATCATCCCAAAGCGTTCCATTGGCAAAGCGCGCCTCGGCTTTCGCGCAGGCCTCTTCTTCGGAGTCCGCCTCGACTCCGACGCGGCAGATGTGCTCGTAGGGGAGTACTCAACCAGATATTTCATCAGGGGTGCCTCCGGCATGAGGGAGTCGCGCCACGCATTGCGCGGCTCGATGGCGTGGTATAGTATAACAAATAGCACACAGACACAGGGCAAACACCTCGTGTACGTCGACCGCATAAAGGATTATCCGCGTTCCCGCCTGACCACCCGTAACGAGTCCGGCCGGGCGCGAGGCACCGTCCGTATCGCTATCTATGCGCTGGCCGCGAGTCTCCCAGCGGCTTCCGCCATCGGCTTTTGCGCGGCGCTGGGCGTACTCGCGGCGCAGTCGCTTGCCGTGCGCGATCCTTCACAAGGGCCTCTTGCGCCGCGAGCCGTCGCCGCACTGGTTCACGAGGCGAGCCGCGGCCGCGCCCGGTTCGCGGGCACCTTGACCGGCACCTTCGCGCGGCTTCATGACGGCGCCGTGCCCGGGGGATGGACACCGGTGCGCGTCAGGGCCGCCGCGGGGCCGGAGGGGCCCGGCACGGTCGCGTGGGCCTCCCCCCATGGCCGCTATCTCTTCATCGGTGCCGTCATAAACCGGCAGGGCGTCAACGTGACGCGCCGGCTGGCGCAGGCGGCGCACATGCTGCCGGCGGCACAGGGCGGCCAGACGGCGGCAGCGGCGCAGGGCGCGTCCCCCGGCAGTCTCCCGGCGCCGGTGGCCGTCCTGAGCCACCAGGCCTTTTGGCAAGCCACCCGGACGGCTACGACCGGGATCCGGCAGTACCAGGTGGGCGCCCGTCATACGCTGTATGTCTATTTCGATCCGGACTGCATCTTTTGCCATCACCTCTACGACCGTCTGCACGCCGACCGCGCGCTTTTGAAGGCCCGTCATGTGCGCGTCGACTGGATCCCGGTGGCGATCCTGCACCCGGGGTCCGCGGCGCGCGCGGATGCGATCCTTGCGGGAGGACGCAAGGTGCTGGTCGCCAACGAGACGCACTTCGATGTGGCGAAAGAGCGGGGTGGGGCGCCCCGTCGCGTGAGCCCCAAGGAGACGGCCAGGCTCATCGCCAACATGAAAGTCTTTCTGCACGGCGGCGCCGATCTGGGCACGCCGACGTTGTCCTGGCGGTCCGCCGGCGGGCACGCCCATTACCTGGTCGGCCTGCCGAACAAGACCGGCCTTTCGTCCATTATCCGGTCCTTCGGGCCGGTCATTGCGCAACACTAACGTGCCAGAGGCACAGGAAGGAGGATGTATGAGTGAAGCTACGAAGAGCCGCCCCGCGTTCCTGCAGGCGAAAAAGCCGGGCGGGGCCGGCGGTACGCAATACAACATCGTCGCCGAAGTCGTGTCGGTGAACCCCGAGACGCAGGAGCTCATCTGCCGTCTGCCCGGCGATGCGCGCACGTTCGCCGTGGGCGTCTTCAAGAAGAGCGCCGAGCGGCCGGTCCAGAAAAAGGCGGTCTGGGAAGGCAACCACATCGACGAGCGCGCGGCCGAGCGGCTGAATCCCATGACGGTCATGGCCGACGGCAAGGAGCAGAAGGTCCATCAACGCGTCATTCTCGAGCACGCGGTCGTGTTCGGCAAACCGGAAAACGGCACGGCCGCCGCCCGCGACGCGCTGCTGAACGAGTTCCTGAACAAGAAGAACCCGAAGCTCTTCGCCAACTGGATCCATGCGGCGACGTCCAATCCCGACAAGGTCCGTCAGGGCTTTGTGACGGTCGCGGGGTTTAAGAACGAGG
Organism: Pseudomonadota bacterium; assembly: GCA_021797365.1. The sequence continues at coordinate 1,901 of JAJZZU010000019.1, forward strand.
TGCAGCGGGTGATCGTCTGGGACGGTGCGCCGGTGGCCGCCGACGACAAGGCGGCCATGGCGGCGCTTGCCGCCCGCATCGCCAAACAGAACGTGTCGCTCAAGGAAGGCGAGAAGCGTCCGGTGAAGCCGCAGGTGGCCGTCACCGTGCGCGCGGTCGGCGAAAACGGCGAGATCATCGGCGTGGGCCCGGTCGTCTCCTACAACGGGGAGGCCAAGCGCCCCTTGAATAGTGAGGACCTGGCCGCCTATGTCGGGGCGTTCAAGGAGGACTTCCCGAACGCAGCCCTGGATGTACTCGTGGGGGATGCCTATCCCGCCAGCCAAAAGGGCGTCCAGGGGCTTACGCTGAAGACCGGCGAGGAGGGTACGCGCGAGGCGAACAGCCGCGCCATGTACTACCTGCACGGCCTGCTGCGCGATACCCGGGATCCGGAAAACGGCGCGTATACCGGCATGATCGGCACGCACGCGGTCGTCGAGTTTTCGCCCGGCAAGCCGGACCCACGCCTGCCGAATGTCATGAAGGGCGCGGAGCATGACTGGGTGACGAGCGTCTTCTTGAGCCGCCAGGAAGACCTGCTGACGGCCATTCCGGGCCGCGACGGCAAGCCGCTGCATATGCCCGAGTACCTGGTCCGCGAGGACTATCAGCCGGAGCCCCACGCAAGCGAGGCGGGGGAGGGCGAGGATCCCGTGCCCCGCGCAAGTGGGGATGAAAGGAAGGAGGAGGATGACGACGACAGCCCGTTCGCGGGACTGGGTGGCTGATCGGGGTTAGCCCGCGCAAACGGGGATGAAAGGGGTACGGATGGAGGGAAGAGGGGGGCTTAGCCCCCCTTTTTTATGGTGCGGCTTCGCACCGCGCCCGGAATCCGTATCGTAGGGGCATCGGAGGGATAGGGAGAGCTTTTTGCTATGGGGGATTCAGAGACAGCTCGGCTGCCGGCGAGCGCTGCGATAGCCGTGCTGTTCCAGGCGGCGCGCGACATGGCCATCGCGCCCGATCCGGAGATCGATGACAGCCAGCCGCGCCGGCGCCTGGCCGGGGCCTATCTCCGCTACCGGCGATCCGTCGCCAACCGGATCTCTGCCATGCTCTGGATGGCGGGGCTCTGGGAAGGCGGCGTATCCGTGCACGAATCGATCGATGCCATTCGCCACACCACGGCGGATGAAGGTGACCCCGCCATCATGACACCGCTTGTGTGGGCTGTATCGCTGCTGGCCGCGGATGACCGCGGCGACCTCCCCGGTATCGCCGCGGGGCTCAACATGGTGGACGGTTCGCCGTCGCCACCCCGCGCCGCTTGCCGGCCCGGTCTCGATGATGACCGATTCCGCCGCTAGGGCGCCGTCTCTGTCGCTGCCGCGGGCCTACGCGCTGTCGGCGATCGTGCCGGCCGAGAACCGCCCGCGGCCCGGTGGCGGCGCCCTGGAGGAGGCCGAATTCTCCTGGCGCCGGCGGGTACGGGATGACTGGATTTTCGACTCCACCCTGCAGGAGCGCCTGGCCGGCGTGGTCGCGAACGCGGTGGCGCTGGACGTGCGGCAAGTGACGATCCGGCTCACTACCGCCCAGATCCTGGATCGCCGGGCTTCGCGTTTCGTGTCCCTGGCCGCCCGGCTGCCGGTGGAAATCAGCTGGATGGGCCCCGATGGCGATGGCGACCGCGCCGCGCGCGTGGCGAAGGCCTTGCGCCTCTGGCGTGCCTACGGCATCCGGTCCTGTATCGAAGCGCCTGGGGCTGCTGCCGGCCCCGCGACGCTGGCTCTGGCGGTCCGGGCGAAATCGGACCGCGTGCGGATCGTGCTGCGGGGCGCGCAGTGGCACGCAGGCTCTCCTGAGCGCACCCCTCTGTCCCGCTTCTTCCGCACCTGCCGCAAATCGGGACTCGCGGTGGTAGCCAGCGGCGTCGACACACGTGAGGCTTTGGCGGCCGCCGTCGCGCTTGGCGCCACTCATACCCAGGGACGCCTCTGGCGGGACTTGGGTTACGAGATCACCGGCATCGCGCCGTGATCGCATGGAAGTCCATTTTCTGGGCAATCAATCCTGATTCTCTTCGCCCCGAGGTTGCCTTCGTTTTGGGCAGGACGCCATTTTGGCGTCCTTGCGTAGATTGCCGAGCTTATCCCCAGATCTATCCCCAAAATCTGTGGATAAAGCGAAATGCCAGGGCGTGGAACATGAAGTAGGTCTTCAGGCTTTCGTGTGGGCAAGGGGGGTATTGGGCTTGCGTAAGGCGCCCCGCAAGTAAGTAGGACGCCCCGCGCGATATCGAACTGTGCCAAATCTCTCGGGATTACAGGCGTTGTGGCGAGTCACGCGCGGTAATGGTCCAAAAAAGCCTCGGGCGATGCGCCGCTTAAGCGAGATGCTGGTGCGCATAGGGTGGCCGATAAACTGCCCTAAGTGTGAGGCCGTGCCCCCCGACCTGCCCCCAATAACAGTCGCTGTGCACCAAGGAGAGCGAAGTGGGGGCACGTAGTATCGGAATGTCACTCAATACCGCATCGCAATTCTCTTTCATTGCGGGAAGCTTGACCTCTATTCAGCGGAGTGCCCGTCATGAGGCTTTTGTGGGCTACCGACACAAAACCCGGAAAAGCCACTTCATCTACCGGATTCGTGTCGGGCTAAAAACCAGATAAGTGCGTTTTGCGTAGACAACAAACTGTGGCCACTAGATCGGTTAGAAATCCCCCACCGACGTGTGGGTAGAGAGACCCCGTCTGTCGGCACTTACATCCAAATGGCCTGATAGACAACATCCCGGATGGTCCGAATTTTCGCGACACCTATGTAGCTGATGTCGTCAAGCTCCAAATCGGAACTATTCGCCACTTGTCCAACTGTCATTTTTCCCGCCCCTTTGAGGCGCTCAATGACATTGGGGGTAAGGCCATATGGGTACGCCATTGACCGTCCGAGATCATCTATTGGCCTGTCCAATATGGCAAGGCCCTGTTTTTCGGGCAGTTCAGGAAGTTTGATATTCTTAAATGTAGGTCCCGTAACATGAATCTCAGCTGGCTCGGCGGAACCCGCCGTCCATTCGTCAATCATCTCTTGCGTTAGTCTCTTGGTTGGTACTGAGTCCAGAAGATTGCACAAGTTAACCGCAAAAATCGGGCCGCGTCCTCCAGATTTCAATGCACGAGATGCTTCCCGTCGCGCTACAAAACCTAAATATTCCAATATCTCAAATATTTTCATATATTTATTAACAAGCTGCCGATGTATCAGCACACTATCTTGGGCGATAGTGCGCGTTTTTTCTTTCACCGACCTTGATGCATGCTCAACTATTGCCTCAACGACTTCGCGTGCTGGCTCAATTAATTCCTCGTAGATCCCAAGCTTCGGGGCGACTTCCTCCATCAACGGCCAGAAATAATCCGTAGCCATAGCAAGGAGACACTTTGTTAGCTCCGGAATACCGACACGATCCATGTCCTCAAACCTGTTGCAGGCGAGAATAAAGCCGCGAAGATTTCCTACAACAGCGCGCCCGAGCAAATTAGCGAATTGTTTTGGCGATAATCTATCGGAGAACGTTGAGCGCATCGCCAGTTTTGGATAGCGCGCTTGCAGGACATCGGGAAAAAAATCAGGAAAAGATGAAACATCCAATCGACTTATATCTATCACAGTGGAATCATTGAAAACATCAAACCTAATGCCAAACTTTGTAACGCCAGGATATATTGATGCCTTACACGATATTGCACTACTAGACAGTGTGCGAAACAGATCGAAAAATACCTCGAGCGGTTTTTCGCGCCCGATATGCGCTGCGTCATCAAAGAGAAAAACGAGTCGCATGTTAAGGGATCGCGACAACTCTGTAAGTTGGAGCTGAAGTGAGACTTGGTCGGACACATTTTCAAAGTCAACGGATAATTTGCGCATACTCAGCTCCGTCTGAATAGCGTTAGAAAGTAACGTACAGAAGTGACCGATATACTCCTGCCCATCAGATTGCAACAAGGGCAGATAACGCAAACTAACGTACACGGGGAATATGCCTCGCGTAAGTCGTAACCTTCGTCGAGTCTCAAGCAACAGGGCACTCTTCCCGCTGCCCCGTCCACCACGCAACAACACAGGGCCGTGCGCACTCAATTTGCGAACAATGACTTCGTCGTGAGAGGAAAAGCTGTGATATTGGCCGAATTTTTCCGGAGGGCATTCTTCTGCCGCCAAGATCAGGCCTGAGTCCGAATCAGCATTATTCGTAGAGGTATTCAAGGTACAAGCTTCCTGAACAAAATGTAGTGTTCTAGAGCTTCGTCCGGCTTTAAGGAAGAGTAGGCCGTTGGTACAAAATGTGAGACTAGCCCTAGGCAACTGACAAGCACGAGTGTGTCTCGGATTGTCGACTTTACGGTCACTTCGTCGAAGAGTAGTGCACTCGTAAAAAATTCCCAATGTATCGCTTTCGAGAGTGTTGAATAGAGTTGAGCACTTCGCCCCTGCGTTTCCTTTATGTAGCGTTCCGGATCAAGTGACAATAACTCAGTATACATGGGGTCTGTTGACCCTGCCGGGCGTGCTGTTACGAAGTCAAGCATATTCTTCACGGCCGGTTTCCAGTATATGTGCTCGAGATGCCTCGAAAATAGGGCCCTACTAATCTTCGGCATATCGTTCTCTATACTCCAGAGAGGCTGGGTAGGCTTATCATCCGGCATTACGTCTCCGAACCAGCTGAAGGCGGAACGAGCGCGTTTTCCATGTTCATACTCAGGTTGAGCCTGGAACTCGCTTAGATAAAGCATTCGAAATGGGTCGAAACGCCCAAGCATGGCCGCGCACGAATTTTCAAGGACAACGCGGGCACATAATGGCCCAAAGCTTTGAGCCTCAGTTGATGCAGCGCTCTCTATAAATCCCATGGCCATTGTCGCAAAACGTTCAATAGACGAAGAAAGCTGGATTAAGGCAATCTTAGCCGTTCCTTGACAGTCATCGTTGCCGCATACCAGTCGTGCAATATGGCTCATTGTCGCTGATTGCTGCTCACATAGACGTTCTTCTATTCGCCTTTCGGTCATGCAAACACGAGCGCCCCTGCATGTTAGAGAATGGTTGAGCCACGCGCGCACCTCCGCGACTCGTCATAGTAACTGAAGTCCCAAGGTATACGTCTGCGATTATTGTGTCCAAGCACGGTACGGTGAAACTCTATACGGTCACGTAGCTAATCTCAATGGGTCTCCAGGCTTTCGCGTGGGTAAGGGGGTATTGGGCTTGCGTAAGCGGTTTGTGGGAGTACGTGTCAGGCCATTGCCCGATGTGGTGCTGACCATCCGAACGACAGCGCTTCTGCTTGTTGCAACACTGTCTGCACCGCAGAATCTTGCAAATCCGGCGGATAACCATACTTTCGCAGGATGCGTTTCACAAGAACGCGCATCCTTGCGCGTGCGGAATCGCGACGCGCCCAATCCACTGACACGTTCTCGCGTAGGCTTACCAGTAATTCATGCGCGATGACTCGCAGCTTGTCATCGCCCATTACCTGCACGGCGCTTAAGTTTTCCGCCAGCGCATCGTAGAAGGCGATCTCCTCGTCGGATAACCCGGCCTCTTCGCCGCGCTGACGGGCCGCACGAATGTCCTTGGCCAGTTGAATCAGCTCTTCCAATACCTCGGCGGTGGTGATGGCGTTGGCATGATAGCGTGCTACGGCGTCTTCCAGTCGTTCCGAGAAGGCCTTCGCCTGTACCACGTTAGTCTTGCTTCGCGAGCGTATGCTGTCGTTTATCAGCTTGCGTAACGCCTCCAGTGCGAGGTTTTTACGCTCCATTTGCTGAACTTCGGCGAGGAACTCGTCGGAGAGAATGGAGATATCCGGGCTTTTGATGCCGGCCGCTGCCAAGATGTCCACGATCTCGGTCGAGATAACCGCGCGACTGATGATCTGCTGGATTGCCAATTCACGCTCTTGCTGGGCGACCCCAGAACCGGTGCTACTCTTAACCAGCGCGGCACGGATCGCCTGGAAGAAACCGACTTCCTCGCGGATTGCTTGGGCCTCATCGGAGGCGGATGCCAGGGCGAACGCCTTGGACAGAGCCAGCACGGCGTCCTGGTAACGGCGATGAGCATCCCTCTTGGCCTCCTTGGTCTTTTCTTTCGCCGCCAGTTTTTGTTGCAGGTCGAGAATCCACTCAATGGCTCCCGCCATCATTGCCAAGCGTTCTTGTGGCGTCCCGGTCAGCGCGGAGGCGTAGTCGAAGCCATGGTACATATCGCGCACGACCTCGTATTTCTCCATCATCATCGCGATGGCCTGCGCTTCGTCGACACCGGTGTTTTCCTGGTCGCTTTTTGAGTACTTCTGCAGAGCGGATTTTAGGTTCTGTGCGATGCCGATGTAATCGACGATCAGACCGGCTGGCTTGTCGCGGAACACCCGATTCACACGCGCAATCGCCTGCATAAGGCTATGTCCTTTCATCGGCTTGTCCACGTACATCGTGTGTATGCAGGGCGCATCAAAACCGGTGAGCCACATATCGCGGACGATTATGAGCTTCAGAGGATCTTGGGGATTGCGGGCGCGCTTGGCCAGCAGATCGCGCCGGGTCTTGTTGCCGATGTGCTGCTGCCACTCCTGTGGATCGCTCGCGGCCCCCGTCATCACGATCTTGACCGAGCCCATGTTATCGTCGGCGTTGTGCCAGTCCGGGCGCAGCTTGATAATCTCGTCGTAGAGCTTCACACAAATGCGGCGGCTCATGCACACGACCATCGCTTTGCCATCGAGAGCCGCCACGCGATTCTCCAAGTGGGTGACAATGTCGTTGGCCACCAGTGCCAGGCGCTTGTCGCTGCCGACTAAGGCCTCGACCGTGGACCACTTTTCCTTGAAGCGCTCCTGATCAGCTTCGGAATCCTCCTCAGTTAGTTCGTCGACCAGGGCGTCGATATTCGGCTTCTCGTCCTCGTCCAGTTCAATGCGCGCCAGTCGCGATTCGTAGTAGATTGGCACGGTCGCACCATCCTCGACCGCACGGCTGATGTCGTAGACATCGATATAGTTGCCGAATACCGCCGGGGTGTTGACGTCATCGGCTTCGATGGGTGTACCGGTAAAACCGATGAAGGATGCGTTCGGCAGGGCATCCCGCACGTACTTGGCGAAACCATAGGAAATTTCGCCGGTCTTCGCGTCCACTTTGGCCTTGAAGCCGTATTGACTGCGGTGGGCTTCATCCGCGATGACGACCACATTGCGCCGTGTGGTGAGTGGCTCCGTGATCTCACCAAACTTCTGCAAGGTCGTGAAAATCACGCCGCCGGATGCCCGGCCCAACATCTTCTGCAGATCTTCGCGGCTTTCGGCCTGCACCGGCGTCTGCCGAATCAGGTCGCGGCACATCGAGAACGTCGAGAAGAGCTGGTCATCGAGGTCGTTCCGGTCGGTCAGCAGCACCAGTGTCGGGTTGGCCATTGCCGGGTGTTTGACCAGTAGTCCCGCGTAGAACGCCATCAGCAGGCTTTTGCCGGATCCCTGGGTGTGCCAGATGACCCCGACTCGTTGATTGCCCTCCGGCGAGGACGCAGTCACCGTGCTCTTGACGGCGTGTCGCACCGCGTGGAACTGGTGATAGCCTGCGATGATTTTGGCAAGCCCGGAACCGGTTTCGCCGAAGACCGTGAAGTGACAGAGCAGATCGAGTAGGCGGCGGTGCTCGAACACGCCCTCGATCAGTGTCGAGATTTCCGGGGCTCCCCTCGGTGCAACCGCCGTGCCGTCAGTGGTGCGCCAAGGCATGAAGCGCTCAAGGTCAGCGGAGAGCGACCCCACCCGTGCCGTGATACCGTCCGACGTCACCAGCAAGGCGTTGGTATTGAACAGCGCGGGAATCTGCTGCTTGTAGGTCTGCAATTGGTTGAACGCACCCAATAGATGCGCCCCGGCACTACCCGGTGCCTTCAGTTCGATCACGGCCAGCGGCAATCCGTTTACGAACACCACCAGGTCGGGTCGCCGGTTGTTCTGGCCGTTGATCACCGCGAATTGGCTCACTGCCAACCAATCGTTCTGCTCGGGATGCTCGAAGTCGATGAGCGCGATTTTGCCTGCAGTCAGCGTGCCGTCGTCGGCGTAGTACTCGACGTCCACGCCTTCCGTCATCAGCTTGTGGATGCGGCGGTTTTCTTCGAGCAGCGAGGGTAGCTCGGACTGCATCACGCGTCGCACGGCATCTTGACGCGCCTCCAATGGCAGATTAGGATTCAGGCGCGTTACGGCGTCCTCAAACCGCTTCTTGAGCACGACCTCATTGTGACTCTCGCGCTCCGGTCGGTGTCCGTCGGGGCCGATATCCTCCTCACGCTCGATGCTATAATCGAGCGCGCGCAGTTGATCCAGCGATGCGCTTTCGACTTCGGCCTCCGACAGAAACGCCATTACGATTCTCCTTGTTCTTCGACGGGCTCCACAGTCGGGGCCGGTGCCCCGCGCGCAGCGTTCAACGCCTCCACATAGGCGTCCCGATCCAGTTGGTAGAGCAGACGGCTCACTTCGATATTGATGGGTAGCTCATCACCGCCCGGCAGCAGGAAGCGCAAGGTCGGGGAGTCGCCATCCTCGGCGTCCACCGCCAGTCCCACATGCGCGTCGATTAGCGCGTTGTCCTGAGCAAACCGCTCCCACGGTTCGCGGGAACAGATTGGGTCGAGCTGCGCATCCAGATAGGCCTGATGTAGAAAGGTCACGATGGCATCGGCCGCCAGAACCGCACTGCGGCGGTGGTGTTCTGCCAACCGTTCCAGATACGGATCTTTGCCGTGGCTCGCAGGGCCAGCCTTGTTGCGCAGATCATTCAGCGCCTCGGCCAGCTTGTGATGGCTGGATACCAGCTTCTTGAACCGGTCATCACGCACGTCGCCCAACTTGAGGGCGCGAATTGCTGCGGTCAGCCAGTCTGATAGCGAGGGCGTCTCTTGCGTGGGCTTGAGCGGGGCTTTCTGGGTGTGGAAACTCTCCACCACAACGCGACACACCACCTCGACTACGGCCTTGGCGCAGTCGATGCATGCATCGTTGTTCTGATCCAGATTGCGCTCCATCGCCTCGAGGGTTTGCTGCAACATCGGCGCGTCACGCCAATACCCGCAGGCCTCGCGGATGCCAGGGCACCAATCCAAGGTCATACCGCCGCTCCGACGATACGCTCGGCATCCGGAACGCGTAGTTCGCCGGAGATCAGCTTGGGCAGCAGTGTGTCGCGGAGCTGGGCGAGGGAGCGGGACTCACGTTCGTTTTCCGCCAGCTGTCGATAAAGGGGGCCAGCCGACCTTGTGAAACTTGTCAGCACCGGGTCGGAAGGAACTACGACGCGAAGTGGTCGGAAATTGCTTTTGCTGATTTCCTGGAACGTCGAGCCGTTGGCGTTACCGACGATGGCATCCATGCTTTCCCTGCACCACGGCAGCACGAAGACATTTGGCAGAGCGCCATCACATTTCATCGCAATGAAGCCTTGGTTGATCGCTGTAGGAACTTCGGCAATCGCCAAATAGCCGATTGGCGCCCGTGAAGAGAGCAACACCGTGCCGACTGGCAAGAGGCCCGAACTGATCTTTGCAAGGCCGGCATTCGTAATCTTTCGATCCGTGTCCAGCAAAACGGGAAACTTCAGGGCGGACAGGTCTTTGGGCGTTGCCCAGCAGTGTTGCCCACCTTCCCAAAATTCCGGTTCTTTTGTGCTGGGCGTAGACCCGCCGCAGACCGTCACTTCTTCGCCAATCGTCGAATGACGCCACCCCTCCGGAGTCTCCCCAAATTCTGATTCAACGAGTCGATCGGGGAAAAGGTCGTAGAAGTGCGCGGGTAGGCCGGGCAGGGATTGGCCGCGCCTCCAACGGCCTTCCATCTTGGCGCGTACGGGTTCGAAGTCCACGAACCAAGCCCTGAACAGGGTACGTGCCATCGCCTCCAGGGTTTCGTTCTGCCTGCGGTTGAGTTCGATTTTGTCGTCCAGCGTGCCGAGGATGTGAGCGATGGCGCGTTGTTCGGCTGGCGGTGGAATGGGAAATGGCAAACTCTTGAGCACATTCGTATCCAGCTTGCCGGCACCAATACCTGTATTCTCCACCTTCGACAGCAGCACTGTTTCATTGCCAGCTAACCAGTAGTACAAAAAATCCTCAACAAGATCGTCCTTCGCACGTAAGGCTTTTACATCTTGGTTAAAAGAAACGTCTCGTGACGCGATTCCAACAGGAATACGCTTGTGAAGTTCACTACCCCGTACCAACAGAAGCACATCACCTTTTCTTGCGAGCCTACTTCCTTTCTTCAAACCTTCAGGCGTGAGCGTCCTATCCGAATCTGCCAGACGTCCAGTTTTCATGGAACTGGCGCTTATCCAAGGAATACCACCACCCCAAAATGCGGGATTGCTTTTGGGAGGCGTTCCACCTGAAGACCAGTCGGTCACGTCACCGAGCGTGCGCTCCCGCCACTTACTCGCCATACCCAAGCCCCTTCAGGTTGGCTTCGATCGCCGCATCCAAGTTGGCCGCTTCTGCCCGATGCTCTCGCCACTCCGCTGAAAGCCGCAGCATTTTTTCTTCGAAAGGCTCGCCGTCGCCCTCCACATCCGCCGCGCCTACATAGCGCCCCGGTGTCAGCACATGGCCGTGCTTGCGGATGCCCTCTAATGTGGCCGACTTGCAGAAGCCTGCCACATCGGCGTACTTCCCAGCGTCTTTCTCACCGCGCCAGGCGTGATAGGTATCGGCGATCTTCTGGATCTCCTCATCCGTCAGTTCACGCCGGGTGCGATCCACCAGCACGCCTAGTTTGCGGGCATCAATGAACAGCACTTGCCCGCGCCGGTCACGTAATCCCTTGCCGGGGTTCTTGTTGCGGGCCAGGAACCACAGGCAGGCGGGGATCTGCGTGGAGTAAAAGAGCTGCCCAGGTAGCGCCACCATGCAATCCACAGCGTCGGCCTCGAGCATCGCCTTGCGGATATCGCCCTCGCCGGACTGGTTGGAGCTCATCGATCCGTTGGCCAGCACCACGCCCGCTGTGCCGTTGGGTGCGAGATGGTGGTAGATATGCTGCAGCCAGGCGTAGTTGGCGTTGCCCACGGGCGGTGCGCCGAACTTCCAGCGTACGTCCTCGCGCAGGCGGTCGCCGCCCCAGTCAGAAATATTGAATGGCGGGTTGGCGAGGATATAATCCGCCTTGAGATCGCGCAGCTCGTCCTTGTGGAAGCTGCCCTCGTTGTTCCAGCGGATGTCGGAATCGATGCCGCGCACGGCCAGATTCATCTTGGCAAGCCGCCATGTGACGTAGTTCGACTCCTGACCGTAGATGGCGATGTCGCCGATGCGGCCCCCGTGCTCCTGTACGAACTTTTCTGATTGCACGAACATCCCGCCCGAGCCACAGCACGGGTCATAGATGCGACCTGAATAGGGTTCGAGCATTTCCACCAGCACACGCACCACCGAGCGCGGGGTGTAGAACTCGCCGCCGCGCTTGCCCTCGGCTCCAGCGAACTGGCCCAGGAAATATTCGTACACGCGCCCGAGGATGTCCTTGGAGCGATCACCTTCCTCGTTGAGCGCAATGCCTGAGATCAGGTCGATCAATTCGCCGAGCATTACCTTGTTCAAGGCGGGGCGGGCGTAGTCCTTGGGCAGTACACCCTTAAGCGAGTCGTTGTCCTTCTCGATGGCGCGCATCGCGTCATCGATCAAGGTGCCGATGGTGGGGAGCTTGGCATTGGCCTGGAGGTGCGACCAGCGTGCCTCTTTCGGCACCCAGAACACGTTGTCCGCGAGATACTCGTCCTTGTCCTCGGCGGCCTGCGCATCTTCGGCCAGGAGTGCCTTATGCTTGGCCTCAAAGGCATCGGAGATGTACTTCAGGAAAATGAGTCCGAGCGCGACGTGCTTATAGTCGGACGGCTCCATATTGCCGCGCAGCTTGTCGGCGGTTTTGAACATCTCCGCCTCAAAGCCAAGGGTGCCGCCGTTCTTGTTCGCATCATTCCGCGCCATGCTTTTTATCCTTGTGGGTTAGCTTATTCTCCATCCCCTCAATACACCCGCATCTTCATTACCACGACCCCCACGATCGTCATCTCCTGGGTAACCGGGACAAGCGGATACCGCCGGTTCGCGGGTTTGAGGTATCGTTGATCATTCACCTCGATGATCAATTGCTTAAATGTAGGCTCCGCCGAAGGTTTGCCGATCACGATGACGTAATCCCCGCCCTTGGGCACACGATCGGGATCGACAATGATCGTATCTCCCTCCCGGAAGGCTGGCTCCATGGCATCACCGCACACATGGAGCCCAAAGGTGCGTGATCCGAACGTGCCGACAACCGCCACATGCTCTAGCATTGTGATCGAGGAGTGGATGTCACTCGTTTCATGCCAATCTCTCACCTGGGCCCAGGTGAAGAGAGGGATTAAGGATGCTTTGGGGCTCGATCCTCGGTAAACATCTTGGTCAACGGTCGTTTGGTTGGATGATGTAAATGCGTCGCGCGCTGTCGTGGAAGCGTCCTTGGGTAATCGTTGTCCAGCTTCTAGTTCTTCGACCGACACGCCACCTAGGCATTTCGCGAGCTTTGTCAAATTGGCGAGAGGCACTCCCCTCTGCTCCCAATGACGATATAGCTGCGGATTTTTAAGCTTAAGGACCTCTAAGGCGTATTCGCGCTTTGAGAGGTGACGACGTAGCCTTTCCGTCTCCAGAAAGCGAAACGCATTTGCCGACCCAGTTAGCTCCTTTGATTTGGCCATAGCCGGATAGCATCTAGTCTTTCCGCATTCAGGGGAATAACCGCAATGTTGACAGTATAACCATGGTGGTTATACTTAGGGCCATGAATGGACTTCAAAAGGCAATCGAGCATTTTGGCAGCCAAGCAGCGCTGGCGCGCGCCCTCGGTGTGGTTCCCATGGCAGTGTCGCATTGGAGCCATCGTGGAATACCAGTAGATAAGGCTATTGCTATAGAACGCGCAACGCGAGGCGCTGTTACGCGGTCGCAACTTCGCCCCGATCTATTTGGCCATGATTAACCATCACTCCTCCCTTGATGGGCATTCCCTCGCAAGGATGCGGGGGCTTTTTATGAACCGCGCATTATCCCATAGGCCCGGGGAAACAGCTTGTCAGGCAATGGAGGGGCGACTTGCCGTGTGGGGGTTAGGGCAGATGCGGCGTTATGCCTGTCGAGTGGTAACGAGCAAACGGCAGCCCAGCATT
>JAJZZU010000339.1 GCA_021797365.1 Pseudomonadota bacterium
CGGAGAGTGAAATGACCGAATCGGAAGGACCCCGGCTCTCGGATGAATTCCTCAACGCCTTCGTCGATAACCAGATCGACAGCGATGAGAAGGGCCGCGCCTATCCGCTCATCAACGGCGACCCGGAGCTGAACCGCAAGGTCTGCGAATTGCGCAAGGTCTCGGATCTGGTACGGCTCGCCTATGATAACCCGCCGGCGCCGAAACGCCGCGAAACGCCGCGCCGACACCTGGCCTCGCGCCTAGCCCCGCTGATTGCGCCCATCGTGCTTTTGATCGGGGTAACCCTCGGCTGGTCGTTACGCGCCTTGTGGGCCCCGGCAGTGCCGCCGCGCCCGGTGGCGGCGATCGCGCGGGCCACGACCCACCTCACCACCAAGGTCCTGTTTCATTTGGATAATGGCGACCGCGCCCATATGCGTCAGGTGCTCGAGGAGGCCCAGCACCTGCTCGCCCGTTACCACGCCGATCACCGGCAAGCAAAGGTCGAGATCCTGGCCGATGGCCCGGGCCTCGCGCTCCTGCGCCGCCATCTGTCGCCATTCCCGGCGCGTATCGCCGCACTTCAGGCGCGCTATCCGAACCTGATATTCGCCGCCTGTCAGGATACGATCAACCGCCTCAAGCGCCGCAAGGGCATCGATCCGCACCTCTTGCCGCAAGCCGTGATCGTGCCCTCGGCCATCGCCGAGATCGTCCGGCTCCAGCACCGCGGATGGACATACATCAGTGTCTGAGCAGGGCCTGGCGCGGACGGGCGCCCATCGATATCGTCACATACCTCTTCTGATTCTCGGGCTCTGCTGGCTCAACGTCGTGGCGCGTGCCCGCACCTTTGTCTATGTCGCCAATTACAACAATAGTACGATCAGCGTCTATGCCGAGCATGGCAAGGGTAATCTCGTCGCGCTGCAATCGATGCCGACACCCGGGGGGCCGGAGTCGATCATCGCCGATCCGCTGGGTTACGTGATCACCGCCGATAGCCTCGCACACGCCGTCAGTGCCTACCGTGTGGACCCCGCCGACGGCAGGCTGGCACGCGCCGCGGTGCACCTTCAGGGGCCGCGCACCAACCCCTTCAGTGTGACCGCAAGCCCCGGGGGGCATGACGTCTACGTCGCCAACAGCGGCGATAGTACGGTGAGCATCTACCGCGTGCGCCGCGGGCCGGATGCGTTGATTCCCGACGGTCGCGTCCATGAGGCGCCGGGGGCCACACCCTACTCCCTGACCTTCACGCCCAACGGCCGCTACGCCTATGTCGCGAACTTCGGGAACGACACGATCGCCATGTACCGGCGTGCACCGGGCCAGGCGGCGCTCATACCCTTGGGGGTGTTTCATGAACCCCCAGGCGACGGCCCTTATGGGCTCGCGGTCGGTCCCGATGGACGGTTTTTGTATGTCGCCGACTTCCGCGCGAACGTCCTTCTGGTGCTTGCCATCGGGGCCCACGGCCGGCTGACCCTGAAAGACCGGGTGACCGAGCCCTTCGACCACCATCCGGACTCGCTGGTCATCGATCCGAGCGGGCGCTATCTCTTCGTCGCCAATACCAGTGCCAACGACATCTCGATCTTTCGCATCAACCAGGCCGATGGCCGCATCACGCATGTCGGGCATGTGCCGACCGGCGGCTACCCCTTCTCCTTGACGCTCGACACGGCGGCGCGCTTCGTATTCGCGGTCAACTACGGGAGCAGCACGATCAGCCGTTATCGCCTGGATCGCAGCAGCGGCCTGCTCACGGCCATAGGCACGACAGCCGAGGCCTCCTATGCCGACCCCTACGGCATTACCGCCTTTACTACTCCGGCGCCGGCCGCTCGCCGGACGCCCGGAACCGCCGGTAGTCATCCAGGATCCGCGGGTGATCGAAGGCGAGCGGCACCGTGATATGGCGGATATCGGCGATCTCGCAGCGCCGGGCGTCGTCTCCGGCGTGCGCCACGCCGGAGGCATGCGCGATGTATACGAGCGACACCGTGTGGCCGCGCGGGTCACGGGCCGGATCGGAATAACAGCCGAGCAGGGTCTCTAGCGTCACGCCCAAACCAGTCTCCTCGCGGGCCTCACGGCGCGCGGCATCCTCCACCCGTTCGCCGATGTCCACGAAACCACCGGGCAAGGCCCAGCCCAATGGGGGATGACGGCGCTCGATCAGGATCACGCCATGCGGGTGTCCGTCCGGGCGGATAATGATATCCACCGTCACAAGGGGGGTCTTAGGGACTGCCATCACCGTCCTCGGTCCATGCTACAATATCCTGGCCATGGAACAGATTACCGCGCCCTCGGGACAGGTGATAGAGTTGCGTCAGGTCTTCCACGAGACCGGGGCACGGCTTTTGCGGGTCATCATACGCGATGGCGTCAAATATTTTACCGTCGAACTGGACGCCGCAACCGCCCACGAGTGGGGGTCGCGGATGCGTGATTGGGCGAGCGACAACGCGCTGGATCGCTGAAACAGCCGTCGGGCGGCCAAGGACGCGTGTCAAAACGGCCCTGGCTTTTCATTCATGAGGGGTAGAAAGCATGCTTCAAGGTCTTATCGTTTTGCCGTGGTGGGGCTATGTGCTGGTCGCGCTCGCCTTGACCCACATCACGATCGTGTCGGTCACTATCTACCTGCACCGTCATCAGACACATCGCGCCCTGGACCTGCATCCCGTGGTCGCCCATTTCTTCCGCCTGTGGTTGTGGCTGACGACGGGGATGGTGACCAAGGAATGGGTGGCCATCCATCGCAAGCATCACGCGCGCTGCGAAACGGAAGACGATCCGCATAGTCCGCAGGTACTGGGCCTGAAAAAGGTGCTGTGGGAGGGTTCGGAGCTCTATCGCGCCGAGGCCAAAAACACCGAAACGCTCGCCAAGTTCGGGCACAACACCCCGGACGATTGGCTGGAGCGGCATGTATATACGCGCCATAGCGCCGCGGGCGTCGTCCTCATGCTCGTCATCGACCTGCTGTGCTTTGGCCCGCTTGGTCTCACGATTTGGGCCATCCAGATGATCTGGATCCCGTTTTTTGCGGCCGGCGTGGTCAACGGCGTGGGCCACTACTACGGCTACCGCAACTTCGAGTGCGCCGACGCGGCGACCAATATCGCGCCGATCGGCATCCTGATCGGTGGCGAAGAACTGCACAACAACCACCACACCTACGCAAGTTCCGCCAAATTCTCCTGCAAGCCCTGGGAGTTCGACATCGGCTGGGGATACATTCGCACGCTTGAGATGCTGGGCCTGGCCACGGTCAAGAAGACCGCCCCCGATACCCGTCTACACCCAGC
>JAJZZU010000340.1 GCA_021797365.1 Pseudomonadota bacterium
GGCCTCACGGTCTCCTGGACGCTCTTTCCGCTCTTGAATACCGGCGGCTCCGTCGAGAGTGCCGCGGGGCAGGCCTTCACCGCCGAGGCCGGATTCTGGCAGGCCCAAGTGCTGGCGCGGCGGCGCCGGCAGGCCGCGCGCCACCTCTATCAGACAGCTAAGGCCAATACCCGGGCCGCGGCCCAGGGTGTCCGTTGGGCGCATGAGACCGTGCGGCTCACAAAGGCCCGCATCCGCGGTGCGCAAGACAGTGAGTTGGCCCTGGCCCAAGCCGAGGTCGCGCGCCTTCAGGCGCTCACCACCGAACGCGTCGCCGTCTTGGCGCGCGCCCTGGCCGCCTGGAAGCTTGTGCGGGCCGACAGACCGCAACGGTTCGCGACGAGACTTCTCCGTGCGGCCCTGATACGCGCTTCGGGCCCGACTTCGCAGAGACGGCGCTGAGCGGGACTCCAGGCGCCTCTTGCGCAAAGCCGAAAGAATGGTGCCCAGGGGGTATTTGTCGTGGACTCTGGGGTGCGGTGATCGCGCGGTTTTGGGCTGTGAGTATTCAAAAGCGCGTCTAGTCGAGGGTGTCCAGTCCTTCGGCCGTCATCTCACAAGCTCAGTTCGCTATGAGAACCGAGACGCACAAGCTCCAAGACCTCGGTATCTGGTTTTCGGTAGATCAGTACGAGATCGGGTTTAATATGGCAATCGCGGTGGTCTTTCCAGGGGCCGGTAAGCGCATGATCGCGGTATTTTTCGGCCAAGGGCTGGTCGGCGGCCAGAACCACAACGACCGCCAACAAGTCTTGATCAAGCGAGGCGCGATGCTGGCCTTTTGTTTCGCGCTTATAGTCTCTCTTGAAGCACGCGGTCCTTTTAATCGTCCGCATGGAGATCGGATAAAAGGTCCTCGACATCCCCAACGGTAATGAGGTCGCCGCGGCGTGCCGCCTTCATGGCCTCAATCGTTTCCTCGTTCGGTACCAAGGGATCGAAGGGGAGCGCCTTATCCGCCACGGTCCGTACAAGCAGCATGCGAAAAGCATCCGACACCGTAAGGCCGGCAGCGGCCAGGATAGCTGTGGCCTCCTCCTTGACGCGCTCATCGATGCGCGCGCGTACAACCGCATTTGCGGCCATAAATATTCCTCCAGAACCCACCTTTAGCGTGGGCTACATTGTAGCGCAGGGCACTTGCCACCGACAAGGGGCGGTCGTTACGGGCCTACAGCAAGACCGCGTCAAACGCCGCCCTTGATCGGGCCGTATTCGTAGGCGCAGGTGTGGCCCATTATTGACCGCACCCGTCGCTTCTGATCTCATAAGACCACGATCACGATCCGGGATAGCGGGATGGCGTACTTATATGGACCCGACCTGTAAGGCACTAGAGACTCGCATCGAAGCACTGGAAGAAGTGCTGCAATCATTTGCCAACAAGCTGCGTCGGTGCGGGATCGATGGATTGAACTCGCCGGATATCATGCGAATAGAGGAGGCCATCGCCGATGCCAGAGCCGAATACGAAGCCCGGGTTCAACGAGATGGCGGGTAATTAGTCAGCTCACCCCGTGGCTTGACACCTGAGTCGACGACGTGTGCCATACGCTCGTAGCGCGTCTTTTGGTAGATCAGCCAATCGCGCATCCCGCATTCGAATGATATCCCTTTGGCATCAAGCCACGCCTTCAAGGCCTCCTCGTGATCTTCGATAAAGCAGGCAGCCAGAATGGCAATATCAGCGACGGTCCATTGCTTATCATCAGTGAAATTGGGATCGTTACGCAAGTGCTCGCGGTATGCTTGATGGATCTCCTTGGCTTTCATCAGTGCCTCCGTGAAACCCCGCCATTTTATGGCGAGGAGGTAACCAGCCATTCGGCCGGCAATGGGAGACGGTCTACAAACCGCCTCTGGTTTAATTAGTGCCGGTCTCATTGTGGGCCGTATGGCCCATTCCCGGCTGTCAGCCCTTACGGGCCATTGTGACGCGCTCCTTACGGAACCTCTCCCCTCGGGGTTGCGGACAACCGGCTCCCGTCTCATTGTGGGCCGTATGGCCCATGCGACGGCGGATGGAACCTTCGGGTCTTTGCCTTTACCCAGCGTGATTCCGTCCTTGCAGAGCAGGGAACTGAGGAAGCATCCCCTGGTGCGTGTGAACGACCTATTGTCCACGTCTGCACAGAACATCCTGTGCTCCCTGGTCAACCCAACTTTTCGGTTTTCACCTCCAAGCTCCGGCATTTATGCTGGGGTAGTTGACAAAAACTCCTTCAAAGGGACACCCGCGTCATCATAGGCCGAGACAGATGGTGGGAAGCGCCGAATGACGGCCGGTTTTGGCGTCTATTCATCTCGCTCGCCAAGGATGTATGAGTCGCGCACAAACTCGGCATGCGATCCGCCCCTATTCGCCACCTGATCCTCGATCTTTCTCCGTACACTCCCTGGAAACGGGCCTCGAAGGCCTGAAAGGGAGGTAATGTATGGGCACGCGTCGTTTCCTTCACCGTCCGCTGGGACGGTTTCTCGCTGGGGCCCTGAGCCTCTGGATGACCCTTTACCCGGTCGTACCGGCCTTTGCCAATACGCTCTCCTGGGCGCCCATCTCGGGCGGCTTTGTGCCCAACCAAATGGTCCAAAACCTCGATGCCCTGAAGGGGAATATCGAGTATGTGGACAATAACCTGGGTGCGGCACTGCTCAAGATCCCCGCCACCGAGGCCGGGCGGGTCACGTTCGGGATTCCCTGGAACACGCCTGCGGTACTGGGCATCTATGACGCCGATTCCTCCCTGGGCCTCATAACGGTCGTCCGCCTGTTGCACATGCCCAACGGCTCGGTGGTGGTCGAGGACGCCGTGTACAGCCCGCAGGACGGCGCCATGTATAAGCCGGACTTCGAGGGTGTCAATCCCTTCTGGCAGTTCATCCCCAATCAGGCCGGCAATGGCTCGGCACCGGCCGGCGTGTTCATGAACATCACCCCGGCGGCTTTCGAGACCGCGGTGGGCTTAGTCATGCAGCACGAACAGGCCAATCAGGGCTGGGTGGCGGTCAATATTGACTCGTCGCACGTATGGAACACCAACAGCTGCGTCGTGAATACCCTTTTTGGGTGCATCAAGCGCAAGTACACCACCCACGAATCGGTGTCGACCAGTCCGGATTGGATCTTTGCGAGCCCGGTCGGGGAGGCGAACGGCACGCCAGCCGGTTTCCTGCTCCCGTTGCCCGGAACATCACCCGGAGGCGTTTCGTTGCGGAAAGAGGCGGTGACGCTGGGCGTGCCGACATCGGCGACGTTAAATGG